>JAGBOK010000019.1 GCA_017633905.1 Eubacterium sp.
CAATCCTAAGCGGCGGCAATATGGATATTATCACCATGTCATCACTGCTGCAGCACGGACTGATCCAGAGGGGCAGGATATTTACAGTATCGGTGCTCCTTCCCGACAAGCCGGGAGAGCTTGCTTCTGTCGCCGGGATACTTGCCGAGGAGCAGGGAAATGTTGTAAAGCTTGAACACAACCAGTTTGTCAGCATCAACAGAAATGCTGCCGTCGAGCTTAGGATCACATTGGAAAGCTTTGGCACGGAGCACAGGGATGATATCATGGCAAGGCTCAAAAAAGAGGGCTACAAGCCAAAGCTTGTAAGAACAAATATCTGAGGAACTGCCGTGAACGGTCACGGCAGTTTTTTAATTGAGCTCGGCTATCACTTCTACTTCACACAGAACGCCCTTTGGGAGCGAGAGTACGGCAACACAGCTCCTGGCGGGCTTTCCCGTGAAGTATTCACCGTAGATCTCGTTGAACGCGGAGAAATCATCCATATCAGCGAGAAAGCATGTGGTCTTAATGACGCTTTCATAGGTGCAGCCTGCCGCTTTCAGGACTTCGCCCAGATTTTTCATAACCTGTCTGGTCTGACCTTCTATTGTTTTTTCCGTTACATCACCGACCTCGGGATCAATGGCGATCTGACCCGAGCTGAAAAAAAGATTGCCTGATATGATTCCCTGTGAGTAAGGTCCTATCGCAGCCGGTGCAGTATCGGTATGTATTTTTTTCATGATCATTGTCTCCTTTTCTTTTTTGGTCATTTTGTTTTTGATAAACCATTCCCTCTTCATGGCGAGTATCTTTGCTTTTTTTATATCCTCATCTTCAAAGGCTTCGTAGTAGACAAGCTCGCATGGACGGCGTGCTTTGGTGTATTTGGCGCCCTTGTCCGATGAGTTGTGCTCTTTTACTCTTTTTTCAAGCTCTGTTGTATATCCGGTGTAGAGAGTGCCGTCAGAGCATCTGAGGATGTAGGTATATGCTTTCATGGCAAAGATTATCGCACTTAAACGATCCGATGTCAAGTTTTGATTGCTTTATCAGATCAAATGTGGTAAAATAATATTACTATTACCGGCTGAATAGTAACAAAATAATGGCATGGTCTGTTGAGTATCCGTTGTATGGATCGGTGCCGGTCTGACCGGTATAGCCGTTTGTGAAGGAGGTTAATGGTTATGAACATGGATACGATGCTATTTATATGGCTTGGAATAGTTATAGTAACCCTCGTCATAGAGATCATCACTCAGGGACTCACGACCATTTGGTTCTCTATTGGAGGTGCGGTCTCGGCACTGCTTACGATCTGGGATGTTCCAGTGTGGATCCAGATAGCTGTGTTTGCCGGCGTTTCCATTCTCATCATGCTGCTTGTCAGACCTGTTGCCAAGCGCATCATGAGCCCTTCAATCACGCCGACCAACATTGACCAGTTGATCAGGGAAGAAGGGTTTGTGCTGGAGGAGATCGACAATTCCAGGGAAACAGGCAAGGTGAGACTTCGAGGTATTGAGTGGATGGCGCGTTCTGCGGATGGGGAGATCATTCCTGCCGGAGTAAACGTAAGTATAAAGTCCATCGAGGGAGTAAAACTAATAGTAAAGGGTAAATAGGAGGTGTATTATGAGCACAGCATCAGCGGCATCGACCGCAGTCATTTTTATCATCGTACTTGTAGTATTGATACTTATTGTTTTGGCATCGTGTATCAGGATAGTTCCCCAGGCGAATGCGTTTATCGTGGAACGTCTTGGCGGTTACCGCACGACATGGGGAGTGGGTATTCACTTCAAGATGCCTATATTTGACAGGGTAGCGAACAAGGTTCTTCTCAAAGAGCAGGTTATTGATTTCAAGCCGCAGCCCGTTATCACCAAGGACAATGTAACCATGCATATTGATACGGTAGTTTTTTTCCAGATCACTGATCCGAAGCTCTACACATACGGAGTGGAGTATCCCATCAGCGCCATCGAGAACCTCACTGCGACCACGCTTCGCAACATCATAGGTGATATGGAGCTTGACCAGACGCTCACCTCCCGTGAGACGATCAACACCACCATGAGGGCGAACCTTGACGTTGCGACTGATCCGTGGGGTATCAAGGTAAACCGTGTCGAATTAAAGAATATCATACCGCCCGCTGAGATACAGGAAGCGATGGAGAAGCAGATGAAGGCTGAGCGTGAGAGGCGTGAAGCGATCCTAAGGGCAGAGGGTGAGAAAAAATCAACGATCCTTGTTGCGGAGGGAAAGAAAGAATCTGCTATACTTGAAGCAGAGGCTGAGAAGCAGGCGGCGATTCTCAGGGCGGACGCAGTCAAGGAAGCGACCATCCGCGAGGCAGAGGGTAAGGCACAGGCGATCGAAGCGGTGCAAAGGGCTACGGCACTGGGACTCAAATATCTCAATGAGGCGGCTCCGACAAGGGATGTACTGACACTTAAGAGCCTTGAAGCTTTTGAAAAGGCTGCGGACGGACAGGCTACCAAGATCATTATTCCGTCAGAGATGCAGGGTATCGCGGGACTTGCGAGCACACTCACGGAGCTCGTTAAAAAATAGCAACAAATACTACAGGGGGTATATATGATCTATACTGTTACTTTCAATCCATCACTTGACTATATTGTAAATGTTGATCATCTGAAGCTCGGTATGGTGAATCGTACCACATCAGAGATCATCTATCCCGGTGGCAAGGGGATCAATGTGTCCATAGTTCTTAAGAATCTCGGCTTTGACAGCACGGCTCTTGGCTTTTTTGGCGGGATTTACGGGTGATGAGATCCGCAGACGACTTCAGGATATGGGAGTGTGCGCTGACTTTATTTCCGTGGCGGACGGCATGAGCAGGATCAATATGAAGATACGCTCTGATGAGGAGTCTGAGATCAACGGAATGGGACCGGGGATAGCCGATGGAGACATAGAAAAGCTCTGTCAGAAGCTTGATGCGCTGACAGATGGTGATGTGCTGGTACTGGCAGGCTCTATTCCGTCAGTGATGCCTGAGACCATGTATTCTGATATCATGGAGAGACTCTCGGATAAAAAAATAAAGATCGCTGTCGATGCGACGAGAGATCTTCTTATGAATGTTCTTCCCTTCCATCCGTTTGTCATCAAGCCGAACAATCACGAGCTCGGTGAGATCTTCGGCGTTCAGCTCAACAAAAGAGAAGAAGTGATCCCATATGCGAAAAAGCTTCAGGAAAAGGGCGCAAGAAATGTCATCGTCTCCATGGCAGGAGAAGGCGCGGTGCTCGTTGCCGAGGATGGGACACAGTATATGTCAGAGGCACCCTCAGGCAAGGTCGTAAATTCGGTCGGCGCGGGTGATTCGATGGTGGCAGGCTTTATTGCGGGATATTTGCAGTACGGATCTTTTGAGAAGGCATTTCAGATGGGAGTATGTACGGGAAGTGCTTCAGCTTTTTCCGAGGAGCTGGCAACAAAGGCAGAGGTCGAGCAGCTGTTATCAGCAACCTTCGGATAAAAAGGCCATTTGGTAGAAATGTTTTTTTGACAAAGAAAGGAGTGATGTAGTTATGAGGATTATCGATCTTCTGGACAAGAAGAGTATCAATCTCGGCGCATCAGCCACCGGCAAGGAAGACGTCATCAACAAGATGGTGGAGTTGATGGATGCGAGCGGCAAGCTATCTGATGTAGAGACTTACAAAAAAGGAGTATTTGCAAGAGAAGAGGAGAGCACAACAGGTATAGGAGAGGGGATCGCCATACCGCACTGCAAGTCAGACTCCGTAAAGGCTCCGGGTCTTGCAGCCATGACGCTTCCTGACGGTGTTGATTATGACGCCCTTGACGGGGCTCCGGTCAATCTGATCTTTTTGATCGCTGCGCCGAACACCGAGGACAATGTTCACCTTGATGTGCTCAGCAAGCTCTCCACGCTTTTGATGGATGAGAGCTTTACCGATTCACTGAAATCAGCAAAGTCAGTCGATGAGTTTTTAAAGATCATTGATGACGCAGAGAGCGGTTCCGAGCATGAGGAGGGGATCGTAGGAGATGCCTCCGGCAAGCTCGTTCTCGCTGTTACCGCATGTCCTACCGGTATTGCGCATACTTATATGGCAGCAGAGGCATTGGAGAAAAAAGCGAAGGAGCTGGGACTCTCTGTCAAAGTAGAGACAAGAGGATCAGGCGGAGCCAAGAATGTCCTGACGGCAGATGAGATCAAAAAGGCTGATGGGATCATTGTCGCTGCGGATACCAAGGTGCCGATGGATCGTTTTGCGGGAAAAAAGGTTGTGATAACCAAGGTCGCAGATGGAATCAACAAGCCCGATGAGCTGATAAACAAGGCATTGTCAGGTTCTGCTCCGGTATATGAGGGCGGAGCCGGAGATGCTGAAAGCTCAGGTTCGGGCGGAAAGCTCGGGATCGGTGCAGCCGCTTACAAGCACCTGATGAGCGGAGTTTCACATATGCTGCCGTTTGTAATCGGCGGCGGTATCATGGTGGCGATAGCATTTCTCATAGATACGATCTGCGGCTACGGCGGTGCAGAGGCAGGAGGAAACTTCGGACAGATGACTCCGTTGTCTGCATTTTTCAAATATGTCGGCGGACTGTCCATGGGACTTATGGTTCCCGTGCTTGCCGGTTATATCGCATATTCCATTGCGGACAGACCGGGACTTGCGGTCGGATTTGTCGGCGGACTGCTGGCATCAAGCGGCAACGCCATACTTGAGGGCTTTCCGTTTGCAGGAACAGAAATGGGAGGCTTTTCAAAGTTCATTGCTGATTTCGGTTTCCAGAGTGCAAACGGCGGAAACACGGTATCGGGATTCCTGGGTGGTATTCTTGCGGGCTTTCTTGCAGGAGGTATCATACTGTGTCTTAAAAAGCTTACTGCGAACATCCCGCAGACACTCGATGGTGTCAAGCCGACTCTTATATATCCTCTCTGCGGAGTATTTTGCATCGGCGTACTCATGTGCTTTATATTCAATCCGCTGATCGGACTGGTAAATACTGCACTTTCCGATATGCTGAGCTCTCTGAACGATGCCGGACTCACGGCAGTACTCGGACTCATTCTCGGAGCCATGATGGCTATAGACATGGGTGGTCCGATCAACAAAGCGGCTTATGTGTTTGGTACCGGTATGCTTGCAACTGCGGCTGATCTTGTGGCAGCGGGCGCGCAGCAGACAGATCCGAATGTACAGGCATGCTATATTGCCATGGCATCCATCATGGTAGGTGGTATGGTGCCGCCTGTCGGGATAGCGATAGCGTGCTTGGTATTTCCCAAGAAATTTACGAGAACGGAGAGAGGCTCTGCCGTATCGAATATTGTTATGGGATGCGGCTTCATCACGGAGGGCGCAATTCCGTTTGCGGCATCTGATCCGCTCCATGTCATTCCGTGTACGATGGTAGGTGCGGGAGTTGCGGGACTTTTGTCAGCGGTGTTTGAATGTACGCTGATGGCTCCTCATGGAGGTGTCTTCGTATTTGCAACAGTGGGCTCTCCGTTTTTATACATTCTGGCATGGCTTATTGGTTCGGTCGTGACAGCGGTCATGTTGGGAGTGCTGAAAAAACCGGCTAATGAATAAACGGTCATGCTCGGGCAGGCAGACTTATATAGTAAGAAATTATCATTTTATATACTTAAAAGGAGGATAGAAATAATGAAAGAATTCAGCTATTTTATCACAGACAGTCAGGGGATCCACGCAAGACCGGCGGGGCTTTTTGTCAAGGAGGCAGCCGCATGCGAGTGCAATGTTACGATCTCCAAGGACGGCAAGGAGGTCGATGCCAAGAGAATACTGGGAGTCATGGGACTTGGAGCAAAGCAGGGACAGGAGATCATCTTAAAATGTGATGGTCCCGATGAAGACGAAGCGATCGAAAAGCTTTCCAAATTCCTGCAGGAAAACCTGTAATATTAAGGAGGACATATATGATCAAACTGGAAGGCAAGAGTGTTTTTGGCGGTGTCGCCATAGGTCCGGCAGCTATTTTCAGAAAAACTGATACGACAGTGCGAAGAGAGACTATAGATGATCCTGAGGCAGAGATAGTCAGGTATCATGAAGCTACGGAAAAAGCGAAGGACGAGCTGCAAAAGCTCTATGAGAAGGCTCTTGTTGAGGTTGGAGAGGACTCGGCATTTCTGTTTCAGTCACACCAGATGATGCTCGATGATCTTGACTATGTGGAGTCGGTGGAGAATATTATCCGCACACAAAAGACAAATGCCGAATACGCCGTTGCCACTACGGGAGACAACATGGCTGAGATCTTTGCCATGATGGATGACGCTTATATGAAGGAACGTGCTGCGGATGTAAAGGATGTGACCAACCGTGTGATCGGAGTATTGTCAGGAGTGTCAGGGTCGGGCATGAACGCTTCCGAACCCGTGATCCTGCTTGCCGATGATCTTGCGCCCAGTGAGACGGTGCAGCTTGACAAGTCGCTTGTGCTTTCTTTTGTCACAAGACACGGCTCGACCAATTCACATACCGCCATACTTGCCAGAACCATGAATATTCCCGCTCTCATCGGAGTAGACTATCCCGAGGACTGCGAGGGGAAGATGGCAATAGTTGACGGGGCTGCGGGTATCATATATATTGATCCCGATGAAAAGCTCCTTGCCGAGTATCGTGAGAAAAAGAACGAGGAGCAAAAAAAAGCCGAGCTTTTAGAGCAACTCAAAGGTCAGGATAACGTTACAAAGGATGGAACAAGGATAAACATTTACGCAAATATCGGTGGCGTGGCAGATGTCGCATCGGTGCTTGAAAATGATGCCGGCGGCATAGGATTGTTTCGCAGTGAATTTTTGTATCTTGAATCAGAGGATTATCCGACAGAGGATGAGCAGTTCAACGCGTACAAAAAAGTCGCGCAGATGATGGCGGGGAAAAAAGTCATCATCAGAACTCTTGATATCGGAGCTGACAAGCAGGTCGATTATTTTGATCTTGACAAAGAGGACAATCCGGCGTTGGGATACAGGGCGATCAGGATCTGTCTGACAAGAGACGATGTGTTCAAGACACAGCTTCGCGCCATATACCGCGCAAGTCACTATGGAACGATATCCATTATGTTTCCGATGATCATTTCCATGGATGAAGTGAGACGATGCAAAGCGATGGCTGAGCTTGTAAGAAAAGAACTCGATGTGGAGGGGATACCGTACGGCGATGTAGAGCTTGGTATCATGATAGAGACTCCGGCTGCTGTGATGATATCGGATGAGCTTGCAAAGGAGGTCGATTTTTTCAGTGTGGGAACCAATGATCTGACGCAGTACACCCTTGCGATCGACAGACAGAATCCAAGGCTTGATGACTTCTATGATCCGCACCATCCTGCGATATTAAAGATGCTGAAGATGATAGTTGACAACGCGCACGCGGGCGGAGCATGGGCAGGCATCTGCGGCGAGCTTGGTGCAGATACCACGCTGACCGGGGAATTCTTAAGGATGGGTTATGATGAGCTGTCCGTATCACCGTCCATGATACTTAAGGTGAGGGATGCAGTGAGAAATACAAATCTGAGCGCATAATGCGTGAGTTTGAGCGCATAATGCGCGAAGCTGTGTGCGAACCGGTTTTTTTTTAAGAGAGAGGTTAAGGAACGCCCGTCATCATCCGATATATGTTACGAGATGCTGTAGTAGCATCGGCATCTTAATCTAATAGCAAAGGAGGGCTATATATGACACAGATCAACGGTTTAGGCGCATATCAGAACATGATGATGAATACGCTTAACCAAAAACAAAAGGCAGACGCTGACAAGAATGCCAATAAGATCGAAGAGCAGCAGAAGCTTCGGACTGCGAAAAATGAAAAGGCTCAGAAGTCAGACAAAACTGCCGCAACACAGGACACGGAGGTCAAACTTAGTGACAAGGCAAAGGCTTTGCTTGATGAGCTAAAGACCAAGTACGGCAACATGGATTTCTTTGTTGCCGATTACCAAACAGAGGCAGAGGCTCAGAGCTATCTCTCCAGAGGTACCAAGGATTATTCGGTACTTATTGATCCTGCGACATTAGAAGCAATGGCGGCAGACGAGGAGACAAAAACCAAGTACACCGATATGATCGATTCCGCTACGGCAAAGCTAAATGAGATCAGGGATCAGCTTGAAGAAGATGAGAACACCGAGGTCAGGAGAGTCGGCTTTACTATCAATGATGATGGGACAATGTCAATGTTTGCCGAACTGGAGCAGATCTCCGAGAGATGTAAAGAAGCGATAGCCAGGGAGAGAGAAGCCAGGGCAGCAGAGGCAAAGGAAGCTGAAAAACGCGCCGAAGAAAAGAAAGAAAAAGAAGGTCAGGATGATGTCACGGAGACTGTCCCGGCTGACAGACCAGAAGGTCATGGCAGACCGTTTGGTCCAAGAGGACCCGAGGGCATGAGGCCGGATTTCATGCGTCCTGATGAGAAGGTAAAAAGGACAGTCGTAACGGCTGACAATGTAGAGGATCTGATCTCACAGATAAAAAATGTCAACTGGGACGAGATAGAAGCGACAGATAACAAGCCGCCTGTTGGAGGCAAATTTGATTTAGGGATCTGATGACCGGCGGATCGTGAGTGAGTATGGTGCCGGTTTCATTCTCCATACTCGATCGGAGCTGCATGCATGCGTATGCAGCTCCCTTTTTTGTATTTGTATGTCCTGATGTTTTTGCCGGAGGGAAATCTCATACCCATATGTGTTGCTCTGTCAAAGATCTCAGAGTAGGAGAGAGAATTCTCCTCGAGGTTTTTTAGCATACAATCATTGTCGCGCTGCAGTCTTTCGATCTGGGTTTTCAGAATGTAGTTTTTCTTGTTCAGGATGCTCTCGGAGTTTGAGTATCTGACAACTCCGAGAGAGCTGAAAAGACTCAATGCTGCCGCAATGATGACTGCGACAGATATCTTTATAAAGTGTTTCTTCTCTGTCTGTTTTTTGACATCGATCACACGGATCCTTCGCCCTGTATCGATGATCTTCACGGCTGTACTGCCTATGATATAATCTGATACTGCTTTCAAGGTATCTCCTTATTCTCTTTTTTCACGGAGCCGGAGGGCTTGTCTGTTGCCTCTACGATCAGCATTGTGATAGCACCTGAACGTGAAGTGTAGTGTTCATCGGCGTAGTGGTCTACGCGCCTTATCACCTCATCCTCAAGTGTGATGTTGATCCTTTTTTTCATCACTATCCTCCGGGTTCAAACTGTCTCTTTCATTCCCTACCGTATCTTCACCGGCAAAAGGATGCTCCATAATCCCTTTTAAAGTACATATATACGGTGTTTTCACACATATTCATGATGTGATTAAAAATATAATCAGTGTGTATAAATACAACACTAAAAACACATAATACATACACATTATATATCAAAAGTGTGTATAAGTCAAGCATATATTCATTTGATATAAACACTTGCGGGTTTTGGCTGTTTATGGTACAATAAACAGCAATGATACAATTTCTATAATGTGTGAGGTATGCTATGAGAAGAAGATATGGGACGATATCCCGTTTAATGATAATAATACTTGCGTTGAATCTGGTGTTTCCCACATCAGGTTCTGTCAGTGTATTGGCAGCCGCAAAGGCTCCGAAGCTGTCCAAGGCTTCAAAGATAATAGAGATCAAAAAAGGCTTCAAGCTCAAGATCAAGAAGAATAAAGCCAAGAAGATAATCAAGACCAAGTGGTCGCTCACGAAAAAATCAAAAAGCCTCGTATCGCTGCTGAACAAGAAAAAAAAGTCAGTAAGGGTATTGGCTTTTGATGTGGTCGGAGAGGCAAAGGTAAAGGCAAAGGTCACATATCAGATGGGATCAAAGACCAAGACAAAGACCATGAAGTGCAGGGTTTTTATCCAGGACACATCCCCGGTCACTCCTGCTCCTGATATTGATTTTACCTACACGCCCGCAGCTTCGTCAACTCCTGCTCCTGCATCATCGTCAGCTCCGGCGGTAAAGGGGACTCTAACTTTCAATGCAAATTCAAATATGTTCGAGATAGCCTTTGCTGAGGCTGTCCAGTGCGCGTACAATCCGGACTCTACCGATACATCAGGCAACAAGGAATGGACTACAAGCGCGGGTGCGGTCGCCAGTATATTCTGGAGCGGTGTGACGGCGTATTATGTTCCTGTCACAAAAGCCGTACTCAGCTCCGACGGAATGAAGATGAGCATATATGTAGATCCGGGGCCGCTTCGGGTGGGCGCGCGTTTTGATGCTACCGTGACAGGACTATACCGTATGGGCGGTACTCCGAACAACTCCAAAAGCACTTATTCCATGACTGGTCTTGTGGATAGTCTTCAGGCTGCTGTTGATACCAAGCTCATCCAGCCCTTTATTGGAGACAGCAATACAGTATGCTTATCCGTTTACTTCAATCAGCCTATGAGAAATCAGGTCGCATATGATGTGACGCCCTCCGTTACACCTTCTCCCACACCTACCGCGACACCGACTCCGGGTGTGACTTCAAGACCTGTGGCGACTGTTACGCCTACGCCGGTGGCTGAGCTTGGCAAATGGACAAACAATGCAGCTTCAGTTGCCGCAATGTATGAGACGGCAGGAGGCGCGACCAGCAATGTTTCATCGAGTATATCTTCAGTTACGGCATACCGCTCTGCAAATGATCCGGGGATCGAGCGGCTCGTGATAGATACAGGCTCATCGGTAAGCACCGGAACCAAAGAATATGTGCTTGCGCTCTCCGGTTTTTCTCCGAACAATTCATCCGGGATAGCAGCCGGTAACACGTTAAATGCCAATCTCAAATATACGACGGAAACGCTAGGCTCCAATTCAAGCTCATACATGGTACATAATCAGGGATCCGTGATAAACGGTGAGGCGACAGATGTCGTACTCCAGATAAATGTCATCAATGCAAAGGGGAACGGGACGCTTTATAAACAGAGCAATACCAAAGACAAGGGGATACCCTCTGACTATGTAGCGGTATCTGATGCAAACAATTCAAATCTTCCCGTTACATTTCTAAAGTCAAACTTTAACAGCAATACAGTTGAGATCGGGATCAGCGGCGGCAGAGACCAGACAAAGTTCAATGTGAAGTTCGCACCGCAGTTTCCGAGAAAATTCCTTGTCACAGGACCAAATCAGCTTATCACCTGTGACAACACTATAGCGGTTGTGGCTGCGGGGACGTCATCTTCATCAACGCCCGCTCCGGCAGGGTCTGTTGATACTGCGACCTACGATACGGCAGCGGGATGTTTTACCATACCATTTACCAAGGCATACAAATGGAGATTATCTCCCGATGAGGGAACGGATTC
>JAGBOK010000141.1 GCA_017633905.1 Eubacterium sp.
AGACCACAAAGGTTCTTACCGAGGCGGCTATCAAGGGCAAGGTAGATCCTTTGGTTGGTTTGAAGGAGAATGTCATCATCGGTAAACTGATACCTGCCGGTACCGGAATGAAGAGATATAGAAATATTGAGATCTATTCTGACCTAAGAGACAGCCTTGAACCGGATGAAGAGCCGGAGGAGGAGCTTGATCTCTCAGGTCTCAAATCCAAGAGCAGCGGCTCCGGAAGAAACTCCATCAACAACGAGGATGACTCTTTTGATGATCTCGGAAATATAGATGATTATGAAGGTGAGGATTATGATCCGGATACCAATGAAGAGGATTTAGACGCTGAGCTTGATGAGGACGAAGCTGCTATAGAAAATGAAGTTATTGACGACTAATGGAGGGACAGAATGAAAATCGGAATTTTAGGATATGGCAATCTGGGTAAGGGAGTAGAATGTGCTATTTCTAAAAATGACGACATGGAGCTTGCAGGTGTATTTACGAGGCGTGATCCTGCTTCCGTAAAGGTGGTATCAGGAGCAAAGGCATATCATGTGGATGACCTTGCAGGGATGAAGGATGAAATTGATGTTCTGGTTATATGCGGCGGTTCGGCTACGGATCTGCCTGAGATGACACCGAAATATGCAAGGGATTTCAATGTTATCGACAGTTTTGATACTCATGCGAGGATACCGGAGCATTTTTCCAATGTGGATGAGGCTGCAAAGAGCGGTTCGCACATCGGGCTCATATCCTGCGGCTGGGATCCGGGGATGTTCTCGCTAAACCGTCTTTATGCAGAGAGTGTGCTTCCCGGCGGAAACGCATATACCTTCTGGGGAAGAGGCGTATCACAGGGACATTCCGATGCTATCAGGAGAATAGATGGTGTGAAGGATGCAAGGCAGTACACGATCCCTGTACCCGAGGCACTAAAAAAGGTGAGAAACGGAGAGAATCCCGAGCTTACCACGAGACAGAAGCACACAAGAGAGTGCTTTGTCGTGGCAGAGGACGGGGCTGACCGGGCGGCCATCGAGCAGGCTATAGTGACCATGCCCAATTATTTTTCAGATTATGACACGACGGTTCACTTTATAAGCGAGGAAGAGCTTTTGAGGGATCATGCCGGACTTCCGCACGGAGGTTCAGTTATATACACGGGAAAGACCGGTGAGGGTGATGTAAATACTCATGTGATCGAATACAGCTTAAAGCTTGATTCAAATCCTGAGTTTACCGGTTCCGTGCTTGCGGCGTACGCAAGAGCGGTCTACAGGATGAATAAAAACGGTGAGTGCGGAGCCCGCACGGTATTTGATGTTGCTCCGGCGCTTTTGTCGCCGCTTGATCCCGCGGATATCAGAAGGACTATGTTATAAAAATGTGGATACACTGAATTATTCAGTGTATCCATAATATACAATAATATATCAGTTTTTACTGAAAAATATACAAAAAAGAAAAAACACTTGCAAAGTGTTTTTTTTTAGGTTATAATTTTAGAAAAATGTAAAATAATTTACAAAAACCTAAAAATACTTTCAGTAAACATTGATCAGCAGCGTTTACTAAAAATATATATGACAGGAGGAACGGGAAATGGATAAAAATGAACTTTACAACAAGCCGTGGATATTACAAAGAGCAGATCCTTATGTGACCTGCAGGGACGGAGTGTATTATTTCACGGCATCCGTGCCGGAATATGACAAGATAGTTCTGAGGTGTTCCGATACACTTGAGGGGCTCTCGGAAGCAGAGGAGGTCGAGATATGGCACAGGCATGAGTCAGGGCCTATGAGCAAGCATATATGGGCGCCGGAGCTTCACTACATGGATGACGGCTGGTACATCTATTTTGCCGGAGGAGAGATGGAGGATATCTGGAAGATCAGACCATATGTGCTGAAGCTCGATGGTGAGGATCCGATGAAGGACAGTTGGTCAGAGTGCGGCAAGATGCAGGCTGCAGATGATGATGAGTTCTCATTTCAGGCTTTTTCTCTTGATATGACTGTATTTAAGGATGCCGGGAAATGGTACTGCGTGTGGGCTGAAAAGGTAGGTGTAGGCAAGCAGATATCAAATCTTTATATTGCGGAGATGGAGTCACCTACCAGGCTAAAGACAGTTCAGGTGCTGCTTACAACTCCCGACTATGACTGGGAGAGGGGGAGCTTTTGGGTAGATGAAGGACCCGGCATGCTGAAAAGAGGCGACGATCTGTATCTGACATTTTCCGCCAATGATACAGGTGTCAACTACTGTGTCGGGATGATGAGCGCGAAGTCAGGCACTGATCTTTTGGATCCGCTCAACTGGAAGAAGAGCCGTTATCCCGTGCTGAAATCCGATTATGACAAGGGGATATACGGACCGGGACACAATTCATTTGTAAAGGATGCTGACGGAAATGATATCATGGTATATCACGCAAGAACCGAGACGGAGATCATCGGTGATCCGCTGTACAATCCAAACAGACACGCATTTCTCATGAAGGTAAAGTGGAATGGGGATGCGCCGGTGTTTTCTTATGACTGATATGCGGGAATTTCGCATTATGTTTTTCTGATAATCGAGGGAAATAAATATGAATAATATGATAAAAAAAATACTCGCTGTGGCGCTTACGGCATCTATTACATTATCAGGCTGTGGAGCGGCAGGCGGAAACGGAGAGACCTCCGGAGGGTCGGAGACAGAGAATAGCGGCTCATCCAATGTAAAAGGAGTCCTGTCTGTTGATAAGATCAAGGTCGGCAACACATCATTCGGGATCTCCTGTCACGATCCGCAGATCATCCTTGCGGATGACGGTGTGTATTACATGACAGGCTCTCATCAGGTCATTGCGAAGTCAGAGGATCTGATGTCCTGGGAATACATGGCAAACGGAAACAATATGTTTGACAATATATTCAAGGGTGATCTCGAGGCGTTTAAATATGTCGGGAAGAATGAACAGGGAGCGTATTCGATCTGGGCATCCAATATCTGGTACAACGATGTCATGAAGAAATATCTGATGTATTTTTGTACATCATCTACCTATATCAAATCCTCGCTGACTCTGGCAGAGTCAGATACGCCCGGTGGCCCATATACCTTTACGGATGTGTTTTTGGATTCAGGCTTTGGAAGCAAGGAAATAGATCAGACCAATCTTCTTGATATCATTGGAAAGAAAGGCGATACCAAGAAATATCTTCAGTTTGGAGGCTACAACAACAAGGAATGGCCAAACTGCATAGATCCCGCATTGTTCAAGGATGCTGACGGAAAGACATGGATGGTTTACGGTTCATGGTCAGGCGGTATATTTTTATTGGAAATAGATGAAAAGACCGGGCTTCCGATCCATCCGGAGAATGATGAGGCAAACGGAGTTGACGCGTATTTTGGATATCATCTGATCGGCGGAGATCATCACGCGGTGGAGGGACCTTATATCCACTATGATGAGGAGAGCTCTAAATATTACCTCTTTGTATCCTGTGGTGAGTTGCAGCGTGAGGGCGGATACCAGATCAGAGAGTACCGCTCTGACAATGTCACCGGTCCTTACGTAGACGCGAAGGGGCAGACGCTCGGCAGTGAGGAAGATTATTTTAACTACGGTGTCAAGATGATAGGAAATTACAAGCTTCCTTCTCTTGAAACTGCATATATGGCACCGGGTGGTCAGTCGACCTTTACGGGAAAGGATGGAAACCTCTATATTACCTTCCATACGAGGTTTGACAGAAGTGATGAATACCATGAGCCGAGAGTACACAGATTGTATAAAAACTCAGACGGATGGTATGTGATGGCGCCGTTTGAGACAGGAACCGAGGTCGACAGGCCTGAGGGCTATACATCAGCCGATATAGGCGGTGAATATCATCTGGTTCAGTTCGGCTTTGACATCTCGTCAAAGATCAGGGAATCAGAGGCGGTGACGTTTACGGACGGAGCTATCGAGGGGCTTGAAAATGCCGCGTCGTATCAGACAGAGGATGGAACAGCGAATATAACACTTACCATAGATGATGTCGCCTACAAGGGTGTAATAATAGATATGGTAGATGAAGCGGGCAACAATGTCAGATGTATATCGGCTGCAGGCGACAACAATCAGACAGTATGGGCGGTTCAGTACAGAGAATAGTAACCATTATCAGGCAGGAATACTTATAAAAAAAGAAAGGAGCAGACAGATGGCAAGACTGGTTATCAATGATGAAGCAAGGTTAAGCAGGATCAATCCCGAAATATACGGACATTTTTCTGAACATCTTGGCAGATGTATATATGAAGGGATATTTGTAGGAGAGGATTCTGATATTCCGAACAAAAACGGAATGAGGACGGATGTAGTCGGAGCATTAAAAGAGCTTCAGATCCCTGTACTCAGATGGCCCGGAGGATGCTTTGCGGATGAGTATCACTGGAAGGACGGGATAGGACCAAAGGAAACCAGAAAACGCATGGTCAATACACACTGGGGCGGCGTAGTGGAGGACAACAGCTTTGGAACACATGAGTTCTTTGAGCTGTGTGATCAGCTCGGCTGCAAGACATATATCAACGGAAATGTCGGAAGCGGGACCGTGCAGGAGATGTCTGAATGGGTCGAGTATATGACCTTTGACGGGATCTCTCCGATGGCTGAGCTCAGAAAGAAAAACGGGCATGAAAAAGCATGGAAGATAGACTATTTCGGAGTGGGAAATGAGAACTGGGGATGCGGAGGCAATATGCGTCCGTCATACTATGCGGATCTCTACAGAAGATATCAGACATATGTAAGGACCTATGACCGGAACAAGCCGATCAGCAAGATCTGCGGAGGAGCCAATGTCGATGATTATCACTGGACGCATACCGTGCTCGATGTGACTCATGATCATACACCGCCTCAGTTCCACGGATTCATGGACGGGCTTTCCCTGCACTATTACGTTCACCCGGAGGGCTGGGAGATCAAGGGAAGCGCGACCGAGTTTGATGAGAATACATGGTACAAGACGCTTTCCAAGGCGCTTTATATGGATACACTTGTATCTCGTCACGGCGCGATCATGGATCAGTACGATCCCGAGAAAAAAATCGGCATGATCGTGGATGAGTGGGGAGCATGGTATACATGTGAGCCGGGTACCAATCCGGGCTTCCTCTACCAGCAGAATACCGTGAGGGATGCGCTTGTTGCAGGTATCACCCTGAACGTATTCAACAAGCACTCCGACCGTGTAAAGATGGCAAATCTCGCACAGATGGTCAATGTCCTTCAGGCGGTACTGCTCACCGAGGGTGAGAAGATGATCAAGACCCCGACATATCATGTTATGCATATGTACCGTCATCATCAGGGCGGGGAGCTGTTAGAGGCAAAGCTTTCCGGAGTCGACAACATAGGTCCTGATGAGTGGAGCGTTCCCCAGATAACTGAGTCAACATCAATAAATGAGGACGGAGTTATCACGGTAACACTCAATAATTTAAGCACATCAGATGCAAAAGAAATAGATATCGTCATTCCGGATGGTGTAGGAGAGGTAAAAGAGGCAAATATAGTTAAGGGACAGATGAAGGATTATAATACTTTTGATAATCCTGAGACAGTTACCGAAGAAGCCTTTGACGGATACAGGCTTGCGGACGGGAAGCTTGCGCTGACACTTCCGGCCTGCTCCGTTACAGAGATCAGGTTTACTATATAAATAAGTCTGCCTCTTACGGCAGACCTACACGAGAATTTCGCATGTGCGGAGCTGCAGCCGTGAATAGTAACTGCCTGCAGCCTGCGGGACAGGTGGGATAAATGAAAAAAAATGACTCGGTCAGATATTGCAGATTGTGTGAGCTGCTTGACGATTATCCGGATGAACTTGAAGAGTACATAGCTTCATATGTTGCGAGGATAGCTCCGGCAGACAAAGTATCTGATGATGAATATGACAGAAGACTGAAGATCTGTGTAGAATGCGACAAACTGACTAAAAGCGCATCCTTGGACGGAGTTGCGTCAGGAACATGTCTTGCCTGTGGCTGTTATATAGAGATAAGGGCAGCCGTAAAGACAGGAGCCTGTCCGGGGAAAAAATGGCGCTAAAAAAGGACCTGCGGGATGAAGCGCAGGCCCTTTTTTTCAGGGAGGTTATTACTCATCTATAGGTACATAGTTGATAGTAGCTTTTATATCCTGTGAATAGTTTCCGAAGGTACTTCCAAATATCGTAAGTCCTCCGACGTGCTTGGAATCGTGGTCTATGGCGAATCTGAATCTAAGCTTTGAGGTGTAGTCAAGGTTCATTGAGTCTATCTCGACATCCGAGATCTTTAGTCCGTCAAGATAGGTTCCGGTCTTGTTGATGACGAGCATCTTCAACAGTCCGTACTGGTTCCAGTTGTCATACCACCAGTCCGGAGTAAATATCCCTCTCATATCACCGAAATCACCGGGCGATGTCCACATCCCGAGGAGTGTGTCATTCAGATAAAAGCTGATATCTGACGGCCATACATTGTTAATGCCCGGAGCCTCCGATGAGAGCTCCGCAGACACCATGATCTGGGTGATCCTCTGACCTGACGGGATGAAAGTGGGGATCTCATATTCCACATATCCTTCCGTGAACCAGAGGATATCCGCATTGAATCTGTCGGGGTGTGAGAAAAACCTCGTATCATCCTCCTCGCCGATGAGAGCCTCCGAGCTTGCCAGACCACAAGTCGGGAGGACGTGATAGTCAGTATAATGACCGACCTTGATCTCTGTATTATACACATCCTGAATACTGTTTGAAGATTCCAGATCAATAAGTATCTTGTCGTGGATCAGAGAGCACAGCTTTTGATTGCCATGACCTGCCGATTCCGATGAGACCTGGATCAGTCCGCAACTCTCGAGCTTCTTGATATGGCTTGTCAGGGCTCCGCCCGTGATGTTCAAGCTTGTAGCTATCTCATTCATATTCATCTGTTTGTTTTCCAACAGGAGATTGATGATATTGATCCTGACTTCAGAGCCCAGTGCTTTGAACAAGTCAAGACCTTCACTTAATGATGTGATATGCTGCATGTCTTTTACCGCCTTGATTATGATTAAGGAAATACTTTACTTCATTATAAACTAAAAAATTTTAAAATGCAAGGAATTATTTTAGAAAAATCTAAATATTTGAACTACTAAATAAAATTCTAAATTATTTTAGAAAAATCTAAAAAAGTGCTTGACATATATCTGACATAGCGTTATAATGAACCCATCAAATGAACGATCGTGTGACAAAAGGTTGTCATACAATGGCATAAGCCACTCACAACTCGATCAAGGAGGGAATATTTATGAGACTAAAGAAGTTTTTGGCAATGGCAGTTGCGACCGTGATGACGGTGTCTGTTATCAGCGGCTGCGGAGCCATATTCTGAGGAGACCTTCAGGATAGCCAGAGATCCCGTGATACCCGGAAGATACGAGAGGATAGAGCTGACACCGTCGATGCCGCAGGGCATCATGCATGCTCATCCGCTGATCCTGCATGAGGACGGAAGGCTTGAAATGTGCTCGGTCATGGGTACATGGAAAAAAACAGACGAATACACTCTGCAGTTTGAATACGGACCGGTGAAGGAGTTTGTTCACATCGAGAAGGGGACGGATTTTGGATCCAAGAAGACAACGGTCATGCTGGCGGGACTGAATTCGCGTGGTGTCGCCACATGGGGCAAAAAACTGTAAGGAGCACACGGTTGTGAAAAAAGAAGATAAAAAAAGAATAAAGGCAGTTATCGGGAAATATATCAGGGATCCGCATGTTCAGCAGATGAAGGAGTATATCCAGCACGGGAACGTGACGACTTATTCCCATGTGATAAGCGTGGTAAAAATGAGCTTTTATCTGAATAAAAGACTTGGACTCGGAGCTGATGAGGAGGTGCTGTTTACAGCGGCGCTCCTGCATGATTTTTATTTGTATGACTGGCATGACAAGCCTTTGACTGATCTGCACGGCTACAGGCATCCGTACAGGGCTGCCGAGAATGCAAAAAAGATATTTGACGTAAATGATAAAGTGTATGGGGCGATCCTGACACACATGTGGCCGTTTACTCTTTTTAAGCTTCCGAAAACTAAGGAAGCGTGGATAGTGTGTATGGCGGACAAGCTTTCGTCCATGGCAGAGACGCTGTGGCTGAGGAAGTAGCATCTTTTCTACATGTAGTGGTTGATATTTTTGCCAAAATTGGGTATAATGAATGGTATGGCAGCACTAAAAACAGGAAAACGTTGATCAAAGCGGTTTCTTGCGCAATATTTGTGCATACTTAAACGATCAACGATCGAGGTATATATGGCGACATTAAGTGTAGAACTTATAAATCCTTTTTTGGCAACATCAAAAAAGATATTGACAGAGGTTTGTTTTGTAGAAGTTACGATACATAAGCCCATGCTGAAGGATGCAAAATTTGACAAGGACTACTGGGTCATTATGGTAGGTGTCACCGGCGAACTCCACGGACATGTCCTGCTTGCGATGACGGAGAAGCAGGCGTGCGCAATAGCCTCCAAGATGGCTATGATGGAGATCACGCAGATGGATGATTTTGCAAACTCGGCGGTATCAGAGCTTGGCAATATGATCATGGGAAATGTTGCGACTGTTTTTTCAAGCACCGGTATCGGGATAGATATCACTCCGCCCACACTCTCGCATGGCAATGTAAGCTTTGCATCCAGGGGCGGCAAGACACTGTGCGTACCGATGTCATTTGATGGCGGAGGGATAGAGCTGTATCTGGCATTGCAGCAGGTATAAAGTGCCGGGTATATATGCAACATATATTTTTACAGGGAACAAGACGCGTGCGTTGTGGCGTCATACAATAATACTTTACAGATATGGAGGTATATCGAATGAAAAAATTGTACTTTATTACGGGAAGCCAGGATCTCTACGGAGAGGAGACTCTCAGACAGGTAGCAGAGGATTCCAAGGACATGGTGAGTTTTCTCGATGAGAAGCTCGGCGTTGCATCTGTTGAATGGGTGCCTACAGTCAGAGATCACAAGGGTGCGATCGATGCTATGGTGAAGGCTTCATCCGATGATGAGTGTATCGGAGTGATCATGTGGATGCATACGTTTTCACCGGCAAAAATGTGGACAACGGCTCTGCAGAAGCTGAACAAACCGATGCTTCATCTTCACACCCAGCACAACGAGAAGCTCCCTTACGACGAGATAGATATGGATTTTATGGATCTGAACCAGTCAGCTCACGGTGACAGGGAGTTTGGATTTATGTGTACCAGACTCGGCATCAAGCGTGAGATCGTAGTCGGGTATTATAAAAATGATTCTACACTTAACAAGATCCGCCGTTTCGCTGAGGCGTGCATCGCTGTTGATTTCAGTCATGGAATGAGAGTTGCCATGTTCGGAAACAATATGATCGATGTTGCGGTGACTGACGGTGACCGTGTAGAGAGTGAGATCCATTTCGGATGGAATGTAAACTACTATGCCATCGGAAAACTGATCGACATCAAGAACGCACTGACAGATGCGGAAATCGATGCAAAGATGGCAGAATACAATGAAAAATATATCATGGATACTGATAATATCGATGCTGTCCGTGAGCAGGCTTCCATTGAGGTGGCGATCGACAAGTTCTTAGAGAAAAATAATATCCAGGCTTTCACGGATACGTTCCAGGATCTGTATGGTCTCAAACAGCTTCCGGGTATTGCGGCACAGAACGTTATGGCAAGAGGCATTGGCTTTGGACCCGAGGGTGACTACAAGACATCGGCTCTGTGTGCCGTTCTCAACAAATTCGCTGAGAAAAGAGACGGAGCAACGGGCTTTACCGAGGATTATACCTATGACCTGACAGAGGGCGAAGAGCTTGAACTCGCATCCCACATGCTCGAGGTCACACCCGTGTTTGCAGCGAGCAAGCCGAAGATACAGGTACATCCTCTCGGAATAGGAAATAGAGAAGATCCTGCCCGCCTTGTATTTGATTCTATCGAGGGAGATGCGCTCCAGATCTCGATCATAGATATGGGTGACAGATTCAGGATCATCTGCGCCAAGGTTGAGCTTGTCAAGGAGCCGAAAAATATGCCGAAGCTCCCTGTTGCGCGTCTTATGTGGAAATTGAAGCCTGACTTCAATACCGGAGCGGCAGCATGGATCTATGCGGGCGGAGCTCATCACGCAGTTGTTACAACAGCGCTTGATGTAGATGATATCAGACTATTTTGCAAGTTGACAGACACAGAGCTTGTCGTGATCGACGAGAATACTGATCTGGTGTCCTTTGAAAAGGAGCTTGAACTGTTGGATATCAAGGCTAAGCTTAAATAATATAGCGTAATGGAAAAGAAAAATCTTTCTAAGATTAATGTATGGGCATTAGCGTTCGGGTCGATCATCGGCTGGGGCGCTTTTGTCATGCCTGCAGACTCATATTTGCCGCTTGCCGGACCTTTGGGAACAGTGATTTCCTTTGTACTTGCCACACTTATCATGTGCGTTATCGCCGTCAACTATCAGTATATGCTGACGAGATTTACCGGCAGCGGCGGACCTCTTGTGTATGCGTCAGAGAGCTTTGGACCGACACACGGATTTTTCTGTGCGTGGTTTTTGGGACTTGCTTATATTTCAATAATTCCGCAAAATGCCACAGGACTGACGCTCATACTCAGAATGATATTCGGTAATACATTTTGTTTCGGTCATATGTATGATATTGCAGGATATGAAGTTTATCTTGGGGAGCTTCTCATATCGATAGCGGCTATAATTCTGATAGCGGTTCTGTTTATGAACGGCGGCAGGATATTATTTATCGTTCAGACTATATTGGCTATTTTGCTTGCGGCAGGGATCATAATTATTCTCGCTGCTGCAATCTTTAGTGACAGGACGAGTGTTTCACATCTGGAGCCTTTGTTTTCTCCGTCAGAAAAGTCCGGTCTCATACAGATCATCCTGGTATTTGCAACAATGCCGTGGGCATTTGTCGGCTTTGATACGATAGTTTTCTCATCGTCGTCATTTAAATTCCATGTCAAAAAAAGTCTGAGGATCATGATACTTGCCATCCTCTCCGGCGGAGGCATATATATCATCACAACGTTTGTGACAGCGGCTTACGTTCCGGAAGGATTCGACTCGTGGTTTACTTATCTTGCAAGTGCCGGGGGTGTTGGAGGACTGAGAGCCATACCTCTGTTTGAGGCGGCGCATGAGCTGATGGGTGATGCGGGATTATACATACTGAGCGCTTCGGCGGTCGCTTCCGTGCTGACGGTCATGATCGGATTTTTCATTGCGTCAGTAAGTCTGTTGTCTGCGATGTCCGACAGAGAAATGCTTCCGTATGGATTTAGAAATAAAAATGACGGTTCTACGCTAAAAAGGATAACAATAGCTGTGGCTGCGATATCCTGTATCATGCCGTTTTTTGGCAGGACGAGCCTTGGGTGGCTGGTTGACATCTCATCCATAGGAGCTGCGGTGGCGTTCGGATATACATCGGCTGCCGCTATCAGACTTGCAAGGACAGAGTCAAATAAAAAAAGAAAGCTCTGCGGTATTACCGGCTTGTTTTTCTCGGTATTGTTTGCACTGATATTGTTGATTCCGGAGTCGATGGGCGATTCGATCCTTTCGCCCGAATCATATTTCATGCTTGCCGTGTGGGGGACGCTCGGATTTGTATTCTACTGGGCGATGCTGAGGACACATGAGATACATGCGAAAAAAGGACGCGTCATCACGGTCGGCTTTGCGATGCTTGTTGTGATCGTATTCTCGGCGACTATATGGCTGATCATGGCTATATCGGGAACAGTAGATGAATCCGTGATCCCGGGACTTACCCTCGAACAGATAGAGGGAAGGATTGATACGAGGGTGCTGATATATGTCAGCATATATTCATCACTTCTTTTTGTATCGATAATAGTATTGTTCTTTATATACAACACGATGCAAAGACGCACTGATGCGCTCGAACAGGCAAAGATAAAGGCTGAAGAGGCGAGCAGGTTAAAGAGTGAGTTTTTGTCAAACATGTCGCATGACATGAGGACGCCGATGAATGCCATAATCGGGTATACTGATCTTGCCAGAGAGAATATTGACAACAGGATGAAGACTACCGAATACCTCGACAAGATATATTTTTCAGGTCATCATCTATTAGATCTCATCAACGATGTACTCGAGATGAATATGATAGAAAGCGGAAAACTGGAACTGAATGAGGATTTTTATGATATAGGAGCCATATTCGACCACTTAAAGAGCATGATGCACATACAGGCAGAAGAAAAGAAAATGACACTCAGCATAGAGATAAAAAATATCCGTCATCCCGTCATATACTGTGACAGACTGCGCATCAACCAGATCTTGCTGAATCTGGTGGGCAATGCGATCAAGTTCACTCCTGAGGGAGGCGAGGTAAAAGTCATTGCCGATGAGATCGAAGATATTGATGATCTGCATGCCAACTATGAGATCAGGGTCTCTGATAACGGTATGGGTATGAGTGAGGAATTTGCAAAGCACGCCTTTGAACCGTTTGAGAGAGAGAGAACCTCTACCGAGAGCGGTGTTCAAGGGACAGGGCTGGGCTTGGCGATCACTAAAAACCTTGTTGAGCTCATGAACGGTATGATAGATCTCGTAACAAGACCGGGGCGGGGTACTGAGTTTACGATCCACATCCCGTTCAGACGCAAGTCAATGGCTGAAAAAACCGAAGACGGTAATTATGTTGACGCGAGAAAAACCACTCCGGAGGACACTACTCCCGAGGAGAAAAGCTGGGATTTCTCAGGAAAAAGATGCCTGCTTGTGGATGATAACATGATCAACCGCGAGATCGCCAAGGCTGTGCTGCAGAGATTCGGATTCAGTGTTGAGGAGGCGGCAGACGGCGATGAGGCAGTTGAGAGCGTAAGCGCATTGGAGCCCGGCTTTTATGATATCGTGCTCATGGATATTCAGATGCCGAGGATGAACGGACATGAGGCAACACGCGCCATCAGGGCACTCCATGATCCGGTTCTAAACAGCATCCCCATAGTTGCGATGACAGCCAACGCTTTTGATGAGGATGTAAAAAAAGCGACGGATGCAGGGATGAACGCCCATGTTGCAAAGCCTATAGATATCCCGAATCTGATGGGAACTATCGAGAGCGTGCTGATGGCTGAGACACAAAACAGGGGCTGATCAGGGTATCTGCCTGTTGTTCAGGAAAGGAATTATAAATGTATACTGTCAGGATTGTAATGTGGGTGCAGCTCTATGCATTCCTGATCCTTGGTATTTTGTTCATTGGAGATGTGACACGTTACAAGCGTACAGCAGGTATGTCAAAAGTGTTTTTAAAGCTTCAGGTAGTTGTTCTGGGGCTTTTACTTATTGACTCACTGAATCATCAGTTTTATATCATGAGATTGGAATATGGGTGGAGCTCAGATATTCCGGTCAAGATCACATCCTCGCTTGGATACATTTTTTTTTATATGACAATGTATTATTTCTGCCTGTATATTCAGGAGAATATTGAGGTCAAGAGAAAAGTATCTCCGGTGTTCAGGTACATATTGCTGATAGTGTGCAACGTATATGGGATCATGTGGGGGCTCTCTCCTTTTATCGGAGTGATATCCGGGACTGTCAGAAATGAAAATCATCAGGGGATTCTCTCTGCACTGGGACGATTGGGACCATATATAGTTCTTGCGATTATAGCCATGATGCTGATATGCTATCACTCCGTTCTTTCGATCAGAAATGCATTGATACTGTCATCGTTCGTTATGATCCCATTCATAAGCGCTCTCATCAGCAGGATCATCAATCTGCCGTCTTTACTCTGGATAGCGGTCGGAATTTCAATGATGGTGGTTCATGTATCCATATTCAGAAATTCACAGTTGACCCTGGAGGAGCAGAAATTAAGTATTGCGCAGAACAGGGTTCGCATATTGCAGTCCCAGATAGGACCGCACTTTATGTTCAATATCCTCAATGCCATATATGTTCTGTGTGAGAAGGATCCTGAAACCGCACAGCTTGCAGTCAATGAATTTTCTGAATATATGAGAGGAAATCTTCAGGTTCTCGAGGATGATTCGGTTCTTCCGTTTGACAAAGAGATGCAGCATGTGGATCATTATTTGAGACTTGAAAAGCTTCGTTACAGAGATGATCTTGAAGTAAAAAAGAATATACAGGTCAGTGATTTTAAAATACCGCCTCTTTCGATACAACCGTTGGTTGAGAATGCTGTCGGACACGGGATCGGCAGAAAAAAGGGCGGTGGGATCATAGAAATAAAAACCTATGATAACGAAACAGAAAACATCATAGAAGTCAGCGACAACGGAGTTGGTTTTGACACGGCAATTCTTGATGAGGAGGCGGTCTTTGAGGATGAAAAGGAACTAAAAAAAGGACATATGCATATAGGACTTAAAAATGTCAGGGAGAGACTGAGTGTTATGTCCGGAGGCAACATGGAGATAAGTTCTGAACCCGGAAAAGGAACCGTGGTTGTGATCAGGCTGCCCAAGAAAAGATGAGAGTATCAGATCCTGTGGTGACAGCCGTGAATAGAAATTAAAAAAGGGTGGAGAAATGAAAATAATTGCAGTAGAGGATGAATATCTGGCTCTTGAAGGGATACTGAGCGGTCTGAACAAGGTCGTTCCCGATGCTGAGATAACCGGCTTTCAGGATCCTATTGAGGTGTATGATACGATTGATGATATCAGTGCTGATGTGGCATTTCTTGATATAGAAATGAGGACAGTAAACGGAATAGAGCTTGCGAAAAAGCTCCGTGAGAGTCATCCGTATATCAATATAGTTTTTACTACAGGATACAAGGAATATATGGAGGATGCGTTTGATCTGCATGTCAGCGGATACATAGTAAAGCCCATCACGCCGGACAAGATAAAAACCGAGCTTGAAAACTTAAGGTTTCCGGTCAGGGAACAGAAAAGGAAACTGAGACTTCAGACCTTTGGGGAATTTGAGGCGTTTGCGGGAGATGCGCCGATAGTTTTTACATATGCAAAGACAAAGGAGCTGTTGGCATATCTGGTTGACAGCAATGGCGCTATGGTCACCAATTCTACCCTTGTGGCGGCGCTGTGGGAGGATGATGAGGACGGAGCTTCAAGCCACACCTCGTATCTGAGAAATCTGATCTCTGATCTCACCAATACGCTGAAGGACAACGGTATATCAGATGCAGTCATCAGGAGAAGGGGAATGATAGGCATAGACAGATCAAAGGTATCCTGCGATTATTATGATCTTCTCGATGGAGACGAGAATGCGAGAAGAAAGGCAAACGGAGAATATATGAGTCAGTACAGCTGGGCAGAGATCACGCATGGTCAGGTGGTTCAGATGCTGTATCCATAAAGCTACGGCAGGATTTGCTAATAATTACTAAAAAAAACGGAGATGAGCCAAATGAAGAGATCAGACAAAGAAGTCACCCGTGTGAGAGATGACAATGACACCGGCATGGACAGGGGCTTTTTTATCACTTCGTTTGTTCTGCTTATATTGTTTATTGTCACGGCTATCCTGCAAAACTTAGGTGTGTTTACCCTGACAAGCATATTTTCGCCCTGTCCGATATATGTGGCGACCGGGATGTACTGTCCGGGATGCGGAGGAACACATGCCGTGACAGAGCTCGCCGCAGGACATATAACGGCGAGCATCATATCACATCCCTTTGTAATTTATATCATTATATTATCTTTGATCTGCGTGAGCTTCTTTTTTTTATCAAATATTATCTCAAAAATCAGAAACAACGCCCCTAAAAAGAGGCAGACCGGGCGATATCTCAGATTTCGTTTGATCTATGTGTATGCGGCAGTAGCAGTCATAGTGATCCAGTGTATCATCAAAAACATACGCTGATCGAATCTCAAAGTCTCATCTTGAGGTGCCGTTCTCCTTTGGTGCATCGAACAGATCCTCTTCAAGATCAGCCAGCATATCCTGATAATCGCTCTGGTGTGAATGTTGGTTGGTGGAGACCTTTTTGTGGAGATTGACCGCAGCGACCGACTTTGCCAAAGGCTGAACCGTGCCGACTCCTGCGATGCAGCCTCCGGGACATGCCATGCCTTCGAGCAGGTATCCGTCGTATTGCCCGCGCTTTGCGAGCATCATCATCTTGCGGCATTCTTCAAGGTTCTCCGCGACATGCATCTTGATCTCACCGACCTCCGGGTGGTTCTCCTTGATATAGTTCGCAACTGCTCCCGCAACACCTCCGCTGACAGCAAAGCCTCTTCCGTCAGCAGATGCACCGTGCATGGCATCGAACTCCTCGAGCTTTTCAAAGTCGACATTCTTCGCCTCGAACATCCCCATGACCTCCTCAAAGGTCAGGACAAAATCTATATCACTTCTGATGGAGCGGCGTGATGCTTCGAGCTTTTTAGCTGAGCAGGGACCGATAAATGCGACCTTGCAGCCGGGATGCTGTTTTTTTAGCAGGCGTCCAGTGAGTACCATAGGTGTAAGAGCCATGGATATGCACTTTGCTTCATCGGGAAATACCCTCTTTGCCATGGCTGACCACGCCGGACAGCATGAGGTAGCCATGAATGGAAGTTCCGAAGGAACCTCTCTCAGGAAACACTCCGCTTCCTCTATGGTGCAAAGATCAGCGCCTATAGCAACCTCTACGGCATCCTCAAAACCAAGCTCCTTGAAAGCGACCCTGATCTTCTCAGGGGTGAGCTTGTCGCCAAACTGTCCCGCAACGGCAGGTGCAACTGCGGCATATACAGGCTCATCGGAGCGGATAGCCTGGATCACCTGGAATATCTGCGCCTTGTCAGAGATCGCTCCGAACGGGCAGTTTGCCATGCACTGTCCGCAGGAAACACAGTTGTCCTGATTGATCTCGGCACGTCCGAGCTCATCCGATGAGATCGCTTTCATGCCGCATGCCTCTGCACAGGGGCGCTTCAATCTGATGATAGCTTCGTAGGGACATACATTGATGCACTTGCCGCATTTGATACAGCGGCTCTGATCGATATAGGAACGACCGTGTTTGAAAGAGATCGCCTGTCTCGGGCAGACCTCCTGACATGGATGCGCCAGACATCCCTGGCATCCTTCCGTTACCTGGACCTCATTGTCAGGACATGCGTTACATGCGAATTTTATTATATTTATCAGAGGCGGTTGATAGTATTTTTCAGGCTTGACACATTCCTCAGCCCCGGTAGAAACCGGCGCATGCTCGGAGGTATCCCTGAGTGGCAATCCCATGGCAAGACGCATACGCTCCTTGACTATTGCCCTCTCAAGAAAAACAGAATCCCTGTACTTTGATACCTCACCCGGTATGATGCGGTATGGGATCTGCTCCATTTCTGCCAGTGAACCCTCCTGGTAATCATAGGAAAGTCTGGCGACCTCTGCATAGACTTTTTTTCTGATCTCATTGACCGGAGTCATGATTCCTCTCATTGACTGTGCTGCCATATCCCTTCTCCCTTCTGGTAGTTTATCGTTGATCATAAGCTGATGTGCATACAGACACATGAATGTAAGCATTCAGTGCCTCTATGCACATCTATCAGCCGTGAATAGTAACATTATAACGCACTTTCCGGTTTACGTCAAATAGACTGTGCTTTTTTTTCAAAAAGACTTGACAATTCGGGCTTTGTATGGTAATCTTCATAAATGTCAAGAAGAGTTATCCACTCTCACCCGGTCGCATAGTCATATGGCTATCACGCGGACGAGGTTCAAATATCAGACCGTTCATGGCGTACGCTGAAGCTGCGTATCGTGTGTGACGGTCACGGTTGTATCCCAAAGATATACGCCGAAAGTGGATGACCTCTTGATACGAAGTATCAGAGGTTATTTTTTTTCACAAAAAAAAGGAGGTAATAGCCATCAGCGATTTAATGATCAACGAGCAGATCCGCGACAAGGAGGTTCGTCTCATCGGAGAAGACGGTGAGCAGTTGGGGATCATGTCAGCGAAGGAAGCATATTTCAAGGCAAAGGATTCGGGACTCGATCTTGTAAAGATCTCGCCGAATGCCAATCCGCCGGTCTGTAAGATCATCGACTACGGGAAGTACCGCTATGAGCAGTCGAGAAAGGCCAAGGAAGCCAAGAAAAAACAGCGTATAGTAGAGACCAAGGAGATCAGGCTTTCTCCGAATATTGATGTGAACGATTTGAATACCAAGGCGAATCAGGCCATCAAGTTTTTATCCAAAGGAGATAAACTCAAAGTATCGCTCAGATTTCGCGGACGTGAGATGGCTCACAAGGATGTGGGCAGACAGATGATGGATCAGTTTGTAGAGAAGCTGGGGGACATCTGTGTGGTTGACAAGCAGCCCAAGATGGAAGGAAGAAGCATGGTCATGTTTATCTCACCGGGAACGCCCAAGAACAAATAATGATCCTGCTCATACCATGACTATATATATGAGTGTGATCACAGGGCATGACGGCAGATAAGCATTTCAAAAAAATATAAAGGAGATAAGACAATGGCAAAGCTCAAGATGAAAACAAAAAAGTCCGCTGCAAAGCGTTTCAAGACGACCGGAAGCGGTAAACTCAAGAGAAACAAGGCAAACCACAGCCATATTCTCACCAAGAAAACCACCAAGCGCAAGAGAGGTCTTCGCAAGGCAGCTATGATGGATTCGACCAACGAGAAGGTCATGAAAAAGATACTGCCTTACAGGTAATGTGGAATTGATAATAAAACGATTGGAGGAAAAGAATCATGGCAAGAATAAAGGGCGGGTTAAACGCCAAGAAAAAACATAAAAGAGTATTGAAATTAGCTAAGGGATACCGCGGAGCAAGAAGCAAGCAGTACCGCGTAGCAAAGCAGTCCGTAATGAGAGCTTTGGAAGAGAGCTACACCGGAAGAAAGCAGCGCAAAAGACAGTTCCGTCAGCTTTGGATCGCCCGTATCAATGCAGCTGCCCGCATCAATGGACTCTCATACAGCAAGTTCATGTATGGACTTAAACTTGCTAACATCAACATCAACCGCAAGATGCTTTCCGAAATGGCTGTGTCAGATCCGGACGGCTTTGCACAGCTTGTCAAGGCAGCTCGTGAAAAGATCAGCGCCTGATGAAAAATTCGGATATTGATTGGATAATGATAAAAAACAGAGTATTTGCTCATATAAAAAAGAGGTACGGGTGGTTTTCCGTGCCTTTTTTTGCATACACACGTCCCGACAGGCGGGCGGTAAACGGGTAGGGTGCGATCACAGCTTCCCTGCCCGATCATAGAGAGGTCAGGTAATAAAGTGGCAGAACTAAATGAAACACCATCGGGAATGAGAACACACATAGGTTTTTTCGGAAAAGTCAACAGCGGAAAGTCATCACTTATCAATGCCATTGCCGGACAGGAGGTCTCCATCGTATCCGACAAGCCGGGGACGACTACGGATCCGGTCAGAAAAGCGGTAGAGCTTGGGAGTCTGGGAGCCTGCCTTTTGATAGATACAGCCGGTCTTGATGATGATACGGAGCTTGGGACTTTAAGAGAAGAAAAAACATGGGCTGAAGCGCTCTCGTGTGATATTGCAGTGATAGTAATGCCGATAGGGAATAAACATACCGGCATTGAAGATAAACTGGAAGAATTTTTCAAAAAAAATAAAATCCCTATAGTTATAGTGGATGATATCAACAGAAATGATATTGCCGGTATCAAGGCAAAGCTTATCGGGATGTCATCGCAGATACAACAGGCAACCATACTGAACGGACTGGTGAGCCCGTCTGACATAGTGATGCTCATTATGCCGCAGGACAAGCAGGCACCCAGGGGACGGCTGATATTGCCGCAGGTGACAACGCTGAGAGAGCTTCTTGATAATCACGCAAGGACTGTATGCGTCCCGCCTGAGGAGATGGAAGCTGCGCTTGATATGCTAAATCTCCCGCCCAAGCTCATAATCACTGATTCGCAGGTTTTTGACTATGTATATGAGAGAAAGCCCGTGGAGAGCATGCTCACATCCTTTTCGGTATTATACGCCGGATTAAAGGGCGATATAGCCGTCTACACGGAGGGGGCGAAGGCGATAGACAGTCTAAAGCCGGGAGACAGGATACTGATAGCAGAGAGCTGTTCGCATGCGCCGATGGAAGAGGATATAGGCAGAGTGAAGATCCCTGCCCTGATAAAAAAAAGGATCGGTGGGGATATAGTGACAGAGGTGGCTGCCGGAAGGGATTTCCCGAAAGAGATTTCCGGCTATAGCCTGATACTGCAGTGCGGTGGGTGCATGGTGAACAGACGTCAGATCATGAACCGGATCGATCAGGCGATAGAGCAGGGAGTCCCTATCACCAATTATGGAATTGCAATAGCATATCTAAAGGGGATACTTGATAAAATAGAAAAATAAACAGCGGTTTCAAAGACGTTGCACCGGTATGATCGAGGTAAAATGTATGAGCCGATATGTGATTGGAGATATACATGCCTGTATGGATGATCTCATGGAGATGCTTCGTGTGATCAATTTTTCTGATGCAGATGAGCTTTATATGGTGGGGGATTATATTGACCGCGGAGAACAAAATGCAGAAATAATGAGGTGGCTTGAAAAAATACCGGCAAACGTCCATCCGGTCAGGGGCAATCACGACGAGAACTATGCGGCGTATATTGATATTATGCAGCGTGTATCCGAGATAAAGGGAGGAATATTCAATCCGTCATCCTATCATGACAGCCTGACACTGTATATCGAGACGATGGATGAGCTGATGGCTTCAGATCCGTTCTCCGCAAGATATTTCGATATGTATGGCACGATCAGAAAACTGCTGAAGCAGGACAAAGTAACCTTCATGGAGATGAAAAGATGGGCGTATATGTTCAGGTCATTCCCGATCTTTATTATGATCAGTGATCTGAAAAGGCCGGTAGTTGTTGTGCATGCCGGTTACTCTCCAAAGATAACGGATGAGACTGAGAAGCTGGAGTTTTTTTTTGGAAGCGAGGAAACTGGCATATACAGCCGGCGGTATCCCGGGAGGTATGGTAATAGCAGGTCATACTCCGACAATAGCAGAGGGCACCAATGTATATACAGGTGGTAATGTCTATAGATATTACAATAAAAAAATAGATTGTATTTTCTATGACATTGATTGTGGCTGTGTTTTTAGAAAAAGTGATGCGAGGGGAAGGCTTGCCTGCATACGCATAGAGGATGAGGAGGTGTTCTATGTGTAGAGGAAATAAAAAGGGTGGTCTGAAAATTTTGAGTGTTATGCTGATCCTTGCCGTGATTTTTGCCATAGCTCCGACAGGCAGCGCATCAGCCAAAAAAAACACTCCTAAATACAAAATAAAAATAAACAAGCAGTGCTGCACCGTAACAATATATAAGTATAAAAAAGGAAAATACAGACCTAAAAAGGCAATGGTATGCTCTCCCGGAAATGCAACGCCGTTGGGCAGCTTTTCACTCGGACAAAAAATGCGCTGGCACACGCTGATGGGACCCACATACGGTCAATACTGTTCGAGGATCACGGGGAGAGTTCTGTTTCATTCGGTCTGGTACTATTCCTGCGGCAACAAGACCACACAGTGCTATAGGGAATACAACAAGCTTGGCACCATAGCTTCTCACGGGTGTGTAAGACTCACGGTGGCGGATGCCAAGTGGATATACGAGAAGCTTCCGTCAGGTACGCCGATCATCATATACAATTCATCAAAGCCCGGTCCTCTTGGGAAGCCGAAGGCGATCAAGGTCAACGGCTACAGCGGATGGGATCCCACAGATCCCGATAATGACAATCCGTACAGAAAAATGAAACCAAAGATACGGGGTGTAAAAAAACACAGAAAGATAAAATTCGGAAAGAAATTCAAACCGATGAAGGGAGTCGAAGTCAGTAACTCAACAGGCTTTGATTCAAGAAAGCTGGTAAAGCTAAGTGTCAGATATCGTCCGGAATACCTGAACAGATATATATGGGTA
>JAGBOK010000142.1 GCA_017633905.1 Eubacterium sp.
AACCGGGCATTGTCTTGGAGGAGATAGAAAAGGGCATCGGTACCCAGTTTGATCCGAAGGCGGGAGAGGCTATGCTCAGGCTTCTCAAAGAGAACAGGCTTGTCGGAGATGAACACTACGAGGAGCCAAAAGAGGTCAGAGAGGCTACGGAGCTTCTTTCAAGAGTCATGGAGAAGCAGGAGGAGCAGCTTGCGACCAACTACATGCATGACGAGCTGACGGGAGCCTACAATAGAAATTACGGTCTGAAGCTTTTGCAGGAGGCTGCGAGACAGGGACAGGGAACACTGTTTATATTTGATATAGACCAGTTCCATCTGGTCAATGAGACGGAAGGATATATGGTCGGTGATATTTATCTGCAGACCGTTGCCAAGCTGATCTCATCCTTCAGGGAAAAGGGGATCGTATCAAGATTCGGCGCGGATGAGTTCGTTGCCATATTCCCCAGAGTCCTTTCTCCGGAGCATGCCACGAGGATGGCGGAGAAGTTCAGGGAGAGGCTCAATGACAAGAAAAATGAACAGATAACTCTTGGCAAGCTGAACGTCTCCATCGGTATTGCGATGATAGATCATGAGAAGGAAGAGTTCAATGTAGTTTATGAGCGCGCTGACAAGGCACTGTATGTAGCCAAGCATCAGAGCGAGGATGGCTATTATATCCACTGGCGGAGCGCCGAGGAGATCGCCCGTCAGGAAAAAGCATCGGCAGATCTCAAAGCTCTGGTATCGGTGCTCAAAAACAGAAAGAGAGAAAAAGGCGGTCTGGAGGTAGATCTCCCCGCGTTCTCCACGATGCTCAATTATATAACGGATGTTGCCGAGCGCAACCATCAGCATGTCAGGTTGCTGCTGTTCACGCTTATAGCTGATCAGGAGCACCGTGTTACCGTGGATGAGAACGAGAGGGTCATGACTATCCTGGAGCGCGCCATATTAAAATCGATCAGAAGTGTGGATGCAACTACCAAATACAGTTCGACACAGAGGATAGTACTGCTTCTCAATATGGACGAGGAGCAGGTGCATGTAGTTACGGACAGGATCATGATGGAGTTTTACAAGATGTATGACAAGAAGCAGATCAATATCCATTATGATTCCGCTGATCTGTCCAATCCAAATTAATGTTTATTATTCCGTGCAGCCGGGGAGTTAGCGGTGCTCTGTACCTGCAATCCGCTCTAGCAGGGGTGTTGCCTCACAGAGGGTCCTACCGGCTGGGCTGCCCAAAACAGCAGGCGTTGAGGTCCGGGTCCTGTGCAACAGAAACTCGTGAACCGTGTCAGGTCGGGAACGAAGCAGCACTAAGCGATGCTTTTTGTGTGTCGCAGGGTCGCCTGGACTGAGTCTGGGGCTTTGGTAACGTCAGTAGGGAAGATTCGAAGTGAGGCGCACGGATATTTTATAAATTTAAGGAGACAGTATATGGCCTTGGAGCTTACGATCAATGAAACAATGCCGGTTCCGAAAGGTACCGTTATCTTTGATAAGGGCGATCAGCTTACCTGTATAGCTCTTGTCCTCAAAGGTCGTGTTGTTTTGAAGTCTTCGGGGATACTGACCACCATAGGCAGCGGGAATTTTTTAGGTATCTGTGATGTGAGCAGAGAAAAGCATTCCTTTACCTATGTTGCGGGAGACGGGGTCACGATATATCCGCTTCCCGTCAATGACGTATCGAGAGTGAAGAAGCTGATCGAGGGCAAGGCGCAGTACAGAGGGCTTCTTGTTACATCACAGAACTTTTTGATACGCGATCTGTACAAATCATTTACTACGCTCAAAAAATCAGTCCATGAGTTAAAGACCTTTCTTGTGGACAGCTATAACATATATCAGAAAGAATTTATGGATATCGGCTTCGTACCCCAGCCGGTACCCTCGCTTGACCGTCTGGACGCGGAGATCATTGAAGATCCGGGGCTTCCCCACGGTCTTTCATATTACCTCGAGGCGGCGGGTGTCGATGTCGAGGCGCAGAGAGCTTATCTTGGCTCCAAGCCCATCATAGCACTTCGCCATTATATGGAGCAGTGTGAGCTTTTTCCGCCCATAGTGGACGGCTGCAGGATATACGGCGAGTGGATATTCAAGCTGTTCAGGGCTCTCATCATGGATGAGAAAAATCTCTTTACCTTCACCGTGAAGGCAGCCCTTGACATGAAGCGCTCCGGACAAAAAAGCGACCGCATAGCTTCATTGGTCGATGAACTCATAGCCAAGATAGATGAGATAGAGCATCTGCTTATCGACACGGTAGGCGTCGATCCGAAGCTCAACCGTACACATATGCAAAACCTCTACATGGCGCTGCTCTCAGACGATGTGAATGCCGAGGTAAACGAGGATGAACACGATCTCAGCACTCTGAACGGATCCCTGAACCAGATAATAGAGTATTCGGGCATAGATGATGAGACGGCAAAGGAATTCAGGGAGAACCTTGACGCGTTTATGAGACTTACCGACAAGTTCGGGCGCACCAAGGAGGCAATGGCAATACGGAAAAAAGTATCGGAGCCGTTTTTCAGGATCTATGAGGAGGCGGTCAAAAGAAGCTTTAACGATCCCAAGCCGCCGTTGTGTGTCAGGCTTTTTCTCACATACGGCTATGTCAGCGAGGAGCTTTTGACAGAGGATGATCTGAGGACGCTGCTCAGTCTGCCGGATATAGGCGCGGGCGACCTTGACTGTCATGTATATACCATGGCGGACTGGCTAAAGGAGATATACGAGGGAAGAAAGCTCCCGTCCAAGGATGAGTTCGACGAGGACTATGTCGAGCATGTCCGCAAGGATTATAACGGCAACAAAGCCGGAATGCAGGCGGCGATGAATGACGCGGATGCCAAGCTGCATTTTGAGGTAGACAATCTGTTCAAATACGCGGATCGTCTGATAAGCGGCAACATATCAACATTTGTTCCCGTGCTTTGCTCCGAGGGAATACTGACCACGCTTGCGACCGCCGCGGTCACCGGAGCCATGGTCAATGCGGCTGTCAGAAAGATAGAAAAGGTCGATTACAGTATTTTCTACAGAGAGGTCAGAACCTCCTATGAGGAGATAGATGTAAATACATTCATAAACATAGAAAGATATACGCCCGATTTTATCCTGTTCCCGGTATGCGGCGGCGGCGCCCAGATGTGGCAGGATATAGAGGGCAAGACCAAGACGACACATGCAAGAGTCCTTCTTCCCGTCCTGACCGAGAACGATATAGACGGACTGGTGCTGAGGATGATGGCACATTTCAGGTGGGAGAAATGCCGCACGGATATGGGTGCGCAGTGGAACAATTACAGATATCCGTCCCTTACAAGTGAATATACGGATTATCTTCAGTTCTACAGGAAGAATTCAGATCTTTCGGCTGAGAAAAAAGAAAAGATCAAATCACAGCTTACACAGGCAGGCAACAGACACCGTGACGTATTTACCAAGGATTATACTGACTGGATACTCAAAGAAGCTGTGGGAGCCATGCGTCTTAACAAGGTAAACAGGGATATTCTTTTTACCTACTGTCCGATCGCGCAGGAGATCGCGGCGGGGCTGATAGCACAGACCTCGTATGCGGATGCTGCCAGGCGTCACACGGTCGAACAGAAAAAAACAGAAAAGAACCTTACCAATATCATGCACAAGTTTACCAAGAACGGTATTGATGTACCGCCGGAGATCGAGAAGACAATGCAGTTTCTTTTGGAGGCATAAGAAATGGCGAAAAAGAGGCGTGAGATCGACAGAACCTGCGAGACCGTCAGAGGTCTTGTTCACGATAGAAATTATACTGAAGCCTATGAGCTGATCAAAGATATAGAGCCGGAGGAACTGGACTCTGTTCAGGATATAAAAGCAATGGCTGAGGTGTGTGAGAAGACATCACACATAAGCAGGATGAAGGAAGCATATCTTCATCTGTACAATTTTACAAATGCGAGAAAAAATCTCAAAGAATTCATACAGGTGCTGATACGTCTGGGAGAGTACACGGATGCCGACGTCTATCTGAAGGAATTTGAGAAAAGAGACGGTGCCACCGCCGATGATTTTGAACTTCGCTATGAGCTGATGAGCGCAAAGGGCGCAGGGATCGATGAAAAGATAAAGCTTTTGGAGGACTTCAAAAAAGAAGAATATATGGAGGTCTGGGGCAAGCGCCTGGCGGATCTCTACGGACAGGCAGGCAGAAAAGAGGATCAGGGCAGAGAGCTTGCCGATCTTCATCTGTGGTTCGGGGGAGCGAGGATAATTCCCGATGAGGAGCCTCACGATGCGGCGGATCAGTCCGTCGTGGAGGAGACATCCGAGAATCTCGCGGCGAAGCTTGAAGATGATTCGGAGATAGTAAAGAGCATAAGTGATCATGTGGCTGAGGAGGTCACGAGGATAGTAGAGTCCGACATGGATGCGACGGATGTGGTCAGACCCTCAGAACCGACCCTTGATGAGATGCTGAGTGCCACGGCGCGCATGGAGATAGAGAGGCTTGAAGTAGAGCCGCAGAAAAATACTGTAGAACTGAGTCTCGAAGAGGAGCTTGCTGCTACGGGACCCGTGATAGAGAGCGTCGGTATGCCGCATACGGCATCGGGAGAAGTAGTAGAAAATTTCTCAAAGCCGGGAGGGATCGAGGCAAAGTATCTCAACGGCAGAGGACAGGCAGAAACAGTCGGAGAGCCTGTCAGGACAGATGATCCGACCAAGGCAAAGCGTCTTGAACAGATGTTTGCCGTAGATGAAAACTACGAGGAGGGACCTGCGGATATATCAGACCGCGGCATCAGGTATTATTCCACGGCGGATGCGGTCGCAAAGCTCAGACGCAGGGACTTTGAGCCTCCGCATTTTGTACTGGCGGGCGGTGAAGAAAAGATGACGCTCACCATGACAAAGAGGATAACCAAGGAGCTTTCAAGGCTTGGGTACACCTCGGCTACCAAGGTGATGAGGATCACCGCTGAGAGGATGAATTCGATACGTCTTGAAGATCAGATAGACAGGCTCATAGGGAGATGCCTGCTTATCACGGAGGCGGCTGAGATGACGAAGTCCTCTGTAGACCAGCTCCTCAGAGTGATGCATGAGTTTGGTGATGAGTTCGTGGTCGTTATGTCAGGACCTTTTGACGAGATAGACTGTTTTCTCGAGATCTATCCCGAGCTTTCGGAACAGCTCGGCTACAAGATCAGAATGGTTTATTGACGAGTGTATGTACATGTGCTATAATATCGTTCATGGAGGATACCCATACGATGTGGAAATATATGATAAGGGGTGGCACGCCCCTGACCGGTGAGGTCGTAATAGGAGGCGCAAAGAACGCCGCGCTCGGTATCATAGTAGCCGCCATAATGGCAAATGAACCGGTCACTATCGAGAATATACCTGACGTTGATGACGTGAGAGTTTTGTTGGATGCTCTGGAGGATATAGGAGCTATCGTTGAGAGACTTGATCATACGACAGTCAGGATCAACGGAGCTCTCATCAACGATGTCAGTGTTGACAGGGATTCGATACGCAAGATAAGAGGTTCATATTATCTGGTAGGGGCGCTCCTTGGTAAATACAAAAAAGCTCTGGTCGCTCTCCCCGGAGGCTGTCAGATCGGGAGCCGTCCGATCGATCAGCACATCAAGGGCTTTGAGCAGTTGGGAGCCAAAGTTTCGATACATCACGGGAAGATCGATGCCAAGGCAGAACACCTGAGAGGCAATCATATATATCTTGACTGTCCGAGTGTCGGCGCGACCATCAATATCATGATGGCAGCCTGTATGGCAGAGGGCAAGACCATAATAGAAAACCCCGCCAAGGAGCCTCATATAGTTGATGTTGCCAACTTTTTGAACTCCATGGGAGCCAATATAAGAGGTGCCGGTACCGATGCCATACGCATCAGAGGCGTCAGCTCACTTCACGGCAGCGAGTATTCGATAATTCCGGATCAGATAGAGGCAGGCACATTCATGCTGATGGTCGGTGCGACCAAGGGTGATGTCCTGATCAAAAACGTCATCCCCAAGCACCTTGAAGCGATCACGGCAAAGCTGACAGAGATCGGATGCAAGGTACTCGAGTACGATGACTGCGTGAGAGTAATAGCAGATTCCAGATTCTCATATGCCAATGTAAAGACTATGCCGTATCCCGGTTTTCCGACGGATATGCAGCCGCAGATGACCACGCTTTTATCCCTGTCCAAGGGAACGAGCATAGTGACCGAGACTATTTTTGAGACAAGACTGAAATACGTCGGTGAGTTGAGGCGCATGGGAGCCAACATAGCAGTGGAGGGCAATGCGGCTTTTATCACCGGTGTGGAGAACTTCACGGGAGCGGAGGTCGTTGCTCCCGATCTGAGAGCCGGTGCCGCGCTCGTCATGGCGGCTCTGGCAGCAGAGGGAGTCAGCTCCGTGGAACAGATACACTATATAGAAAGAGGCTATGAGAGGTTTGAAGATAAGATAAGGGGACTCGGAGGACATATCGAGAAGGTCGATGACGAGGACGAGAGAGGTATCCGCAAGTTCATGATGAAGGTCGGAGCATAAGATCCGATCCATCCAAACAGTAATAATCCGGAAGTGGTGTCCCCGTGACGCCACTTTCCGCATTAAGTGAGGAGGTAGGTAATACTATGAATGAGAGAACAGAGGCTATTCTTCGTGAGGTGGCACACGTCATCAGGGGCAAGGATGCAGAGATACGCCTCGTAATGACGGCAATTTTAGCCGGTGGACATATACTTATCGAGGACGTGCCGGGAGTTGGAAAGACTACCCTCGCCGTAGCTTTTTCAAGAGCCATGGAGCTTACGGAGAGGAGACTGCAGTTTACACCGGATGTCCTGCCCTCAGACGTTGTGGGCTTCAACATGATAGGAGCTGACGGTGAGTTTCAGTACAAGCCCGGAGCCATACTCTGCAACCTTTTGCTTGCCGATGAGATCAACCGTACCTCGACCAAGACACAGTCGGCGCTGCTGGAGGTCATGGAGGAGGGACAGGTCACGGTAGACGGCGTGACAAGGCAGCTCCCCGTTCCGTTTATAGTCATGGCTACGCAAAACCCCGTGGGGTCAGCCGGAACACAGATGCTGCCGGAGTCGCAGCTTGATCGTTTTATGATACGAATATCCATGGGATATCCGACCATGGAGGAGGAAATGAGACTTATCAGGGAGCGTCAGGACACCAATCCTCTTGATTCTGTCAGGGAGATCATTTCCAAAAAAGAACTCATAGCCATGCAGGAGCAGGTCAGACAGATCCATGTGGACGACAAGGTTCTTACCTATCTGTCAAGGATAGTGGACGGTACCCGTTCACACCAGATGCTCTCACTCGGAGTCAGCCCCAGAGGAACTCTCGCCCTCATGGATATGGCAAGATCGTCAGCCTATGTGGCAGGACGCGCTTTTGTGCTTCCTGAGGATGTAAAAAATGTAGCGGGTGCAGTTCTTGCCCACCGTGTGCTCCTAAACGGCAAGGCGCGCATGGCACACGTCAGCGAGGAGGACGTGATAGAGGAGATAGTGGGACGCATCCCTGCACCGAAGTTAGTATGATTTACGGGAGAAAAAAATGACCGTAGGAACTTTTCTATATGCCCTGTTGGCACTTTTAGGGGTAGTTATCTGCATATTCTATATAGAATTTGGTACGGTAGCGATCGCAGGCGTCCTTGCCATAGTTCCTGTATTTATGTTTTTGTTCCTGATATTTATGCGTACCAGAGTTTTGACGCAGGTGGACGCAAAAAACCCTGTGGCTGAAAAGGACGATATGAACAAGCCTGCAAGGGCATCGATAACACTCACTGTTGAGAACAAAAACCGCATACTGCCCGTCACCAAGGGTGTCGTAAAGGTGAGGTATGAGAACTTTTTTTCCGGCGAAAAAGGGAAAATGAAAGTCAGATTTTCCGTGGATGCCGGGAGAAAAAGAGACAGAAGGATCGTGGTTCCCATGCTCTCATGCGGTGATCTCGCGATCAGGGTCGAGCGTGTGAGGATATACGATTACTTAAGTATTTTTGCATGGACAGTAGGAAAAAACTACCCCGTGCAGCATGTTCTGATACTGCCCCCGACGAGGGACATGTATCTGGGGAAGGATCGCTGGTACAACGAAACAGAGGAGGACTCTGACAGATTCTCACTTTACAAAAAAGGTGACGATCCATCGGAGGTATTTAACATAAGGGAATTCGCCGATGGTGACAAGATACAGAGGATACACTGGAAGCTAAGCTCCAAGACCGGTGAGCTCATGGTCAAGGAGGGGTCTCTGCCACTCACGAGAGCTTTGCATATTTTTATAGATCTGTGTATTGCGGATGATGAAAACAGAAGACACAATGCCGATCTTTTGATACAGGGCATATATTCCATATCGCTTTACATGATAGAGCATATGATACCACAGCATTTTATCTGGTACAACAGAGAAAATGACATAATAGAAGAAAGGCTTGTTGAGCACGAGGAGGAGCTTCTGTGGATGTTTCAGGATCTGTTTACCACCAGATGCACTGAATCACAGGATGAGCTTGTACAGGCATATCTTGCATGGGATGAGGGACGTCCCCCGGAGTCAGCCATGTATCTGACGGTAGCAGATCATGGTGATCTGACCGGCAGCGGTCTGACGAGCGGCAGACTCGAAGTAATGGATTTAAGAGGTGAGCGTTTTGGTGAAGCGGACGAATAGACTTGTCAATATTTTTATGGAGTTCGTCCAGATCATGATGGTCTTTTTGGGGGTCTCATCTGCCATTACGGCGACCGCGGACGGATTGGAACTCATATATGACAGGGGTATTTTTTTGATATTTACCGCCATAGGATCCGTGCTGTTTTATTTTCTTTTCTCGGTATTAGAGACGATAAGGTACGGAAAGCTCTATGGTATAGGCGGTCTGCTCGTTTTTTATATCGCGATAGCGATCAGGTTTTATGAGGAGCTCATCAAGGGAGCGATCACTATTATAAACAACTTCCTAAAGGCTTTTATGAGCTTTACGGATTCAAACCTTGCACTCCTTTCATACAAGGACAAATCAGAGGTGGATGTCAACTTCTCGACGACTCTGGTTTTAGTGATACTGGGCGTTTTGATGATCGCCATAGTCAGTGCTTTTTTCTACAGAAAGAGGAGACCGGGAGTATTCATCCTGTGTACGATGCCGTTTATGATAGTGCCTCTGTACGTCGGAAGGATAGGATATTTTTCTGACATGCTCATCTATCTGTCGATATTGATAGCGGTCATCGGAACGAGAAATCTAAAAACCAACTCGACCGACAAAAAGCTCAGGCAGAAGCTGTCGCTCATCATGCTCTCGGTTGGGCTGATCAGCGGACTTATCGCTTTTTCCATAGTGACACCGGCGAGGTATGAGAGAAACCAAAACACCCTGCTCGAGACCAAGAATACCATAATGAGTCTGGCATCGTGGAGCTATGATGACATATTTACATGGATCAGAGCCAACTGGGGAGATTCGGCGATCTCGTATGGAAAGATCGGAAGGACAGCGGAGGTAAACCACACCGGGAGGACTCTCGTCAGGTTGTCAGGAGATGTAAACAAAGCCTACGGGCTGTACTTAAAGAGCTACACGGCAAATATCTATGAGAACAACAGATGGTCATCAAGCAAGAGAAATGCGCAGTACAAGCAGGATCTTGCGAGACTTTCAGCGCAAAATATCGCTCCGGACAGCTATCATGTGCAGCTTAGAAACGATATCGGAGACAATGAAAAAAGCGGAATGGAAAATCTCTGGAACATGGGAGAGCTGCATATCACAAACCTTGCCTTCGGTTTCGGCAACTATGTGATCCCGGTACTTCCGGTACAGGCATATATTACTGAGGCTGACGGGAGCCTGTCTACCAGGGTTCCGGGCATAGAGTATACAGAGGAGTATTATCTCAATTATCCGTATGCTCTGAGAAGAATGCTCATGACCCCCTCGGAGGATCTTGTGGATCCGGTATTTTGGACGACCTATGAGGAGAAAATGAGCGCTCTCTCTGAATTTGCAAAAAAATATTATCTTCAGGTACCCGAGGAGCTTAAAGGTATATGTGATGAATTCAGATCGGAATATGAGCCTGTCATAAAGCAGTACGAGGAGGGCGAGGGAGATATCAGTGATGTGCTCCATGCGGTGAGAGATTTCATCACAAGGGATACGATGTACACGGATGCTCCGGGGCGCACCCCGTCAGGCAGGGATACCGTTGAATACTTTCTCAAAGAGAGCAAAAAAGGGTACTGTACATATTATGCCACGGCAGCGGCGATACTGCTGAGGGGGATAGGGATACCGACCAGATATGCCGAGGGATTGTATGTGACGCCGGAGGAGCTTGAAAAAGGTATACCCGGGGAGATATCTGTCCCTGATTATGATGCGCACGCCTGGATAGAGGTATTTGACGAGAGATACGGGTTTGTCACCTTTGAGACGACTCCCGGAAGAGGAGAGCAGCAGGGAGAGAGCACGGATGACGGAGGATATACAGGCAACGGTGCGGGAGGAGACGGACCCGTACAGACAACGCCCACTCCGATGGTCACAACAAAGCCCGATGAGAGTATGACATTTGAGGATATAGATGGCAACGAGGAGGAGAATGAATCCGAAGAGCCGGAGAATGAGGCAGCGGCTCAGGCAGCGTCCGGTGATGGAGCATCAGGGATCCCTGCGGTCATCATAATCATAATCTCGGTGCTCATATCAATTGCGGTGATAGCCGAGGGACAGCGCCGTCTCAGAAAATATATCTTCATGAAAAAAATGTCAGACATGAAGGACAAGAGACGCCGCATCCGTATGACGCACAGACATCTTGTTACCTTTTTTGCGAAACAGGGAGTCCGTTACAGCGGACAGTCAATGAATGAGCTGACGGAGGAAATAAAAGAGGCTCTTGGGATCGGAGAGGAGCTTGCAGGCTATTATGTAGAGATGGTATTTCGGGCAGCGTTTGGCCCCGATGATATGACAGAACAGGAGGTGTTTAGGTTCAAGGAGGTTTACGATGAGATATGTATGAATGCTTATCGTGAGGCAGGGCTTATCAAAAAGCTTTATTATATGTATGTTTTAGCTTTGTAGAGTGCGTTATAGTGGTGAGAGAAAAGGAGCGTATAATTATGTTAAAAAGAACACATGACAAGATCTATGCAATGTTTGAGAAGGCGGGAGGATATCTGCCTACCAGAGAACTGCTTGACAAGGGAATATCGACCATCCATATCAAAGAGCTTTTGATGGACAGGGATATAGAAAAGGTATCCCATGGTAATTACTGGGGTTCATTTCTAAACAAAGAAAAACCGGAAAAATACAAGTTCATCGAGGCTTGCATGACGAATAAAAAAGCCGTGATCTGCGGACCGAGCGCATGCTATTATCACGGTCTTTTGAAAAAAGAACCCCCGGTGCTCTATGTTGCGACCGCGCGTACCGACAGAAGCGGCATGAAGCTTATGTTCCCCGTTTCCAGACATTACTATTCCAAGACAACATTTGATAAATACATGGATACCTACATGGAAAGCGGAATGAAGGTCAGGGTATATAATATCGACAGAAGTGTTGTTGACTGTATCCGCATGAGGGAGGATATAGGAGAAGAGATACTTGGCGAGATAATTGAAAGCTACAGCAAATCAGAGAAAAAAAATACAGGCGACCTTCTAAGCTATGCCGATGATATGCGCGTAGGTCAGATAGTAAGGACGAGACTCAAGCTGTAGAAAATCGTATGCGCAAAAATAAATTGACAATATCTGCTTTATCACATAGAATA
>JAGBOK010000143.1 GCA_017633905.1 Eubacterium sp.
CCATTTTCCTCAAAATAGTGTATACTGTTACTCATAGGGGTAGCCTCCTTTGCTGGTTTTTTTCTATCAATCAAAACCTTATCACAAAGGGCTACCCTTTTCAATACCCATTTTTCCACACATCCACTGACATGCGTAACATTCTATGCGATTCCTACAAAAACTTTACGCTAACTTCTTAAAAAATGTTGACAACATACATTTTTTAATACATAATTGTTTCAGGAAATATTTATAATGCACAGAAAATCGCATGGGGAAAAACTTCGTGCCGCGATTTTCGTGAAAGGAGACAAAATGCAAACCAAAACTTATTTTAAAAAAGAAAGAGCGATACTCGCGCTGGCTCTCACCGGTGTTATTGCAGTATCAGGTATAACTCCCTCATCAGCAGCCGCTGCCGTAAAGCTTAACAAAACATCCGCCCGGGTAATGACCGGAGAAAAGGTCACACTGAAACTGAAAGGAGTAAAAAAATCCGACTACAAAAACATCAGTTGGAGTGTCACAAAGCCAAAGGTCATTAAGCTGAATTACAAAAAAAAGACCGGAAAGGCGACTGTGAAAGGTCTGAAAAAAGGCTCTGCAAAAGTAATTGCAAAATACGCAGGCAAAAAGTACTCCTGTAAGGTCACCGTAAAAGCCGCTAAAAACCACACCACATCAAAAATAGTCTTTGATCAGTCATGGACATACGCTGATCAGGCAAAGATCACCTCAGGCGAGTCCACTCTGTATACATCGACTCTTAAAAACAAAAAAAATATAACCGTTGCCCTCAATGCAAGCTATGGGACAACGGGTGATACCACTGCGACCATCCCCGCACATCCGGACGGCAGTCCGAAGGTGATATCAGGCTCTACTGCCGCAGGAGCAACAGGCTCTGCCGCCGTACCCGACGAGACAAAATTTAGTGACGGCGAGGGACACAGGGCAGCAACATTAAACCTCACGAAAGTGGTTCGTGACAAGCTTCTTGAAGAAGGCTATAACGTACTTATGATAAGAGACGGTGATCAGGTTGCGTTGGACAATATTGCACGCACAGTCATGGCAAATAACAATGCCGATCTTATGATCACTCTCGGATATGATGACAACAACTCGGAAACAGAAAATATGGGCGCATTCTTTTGTTCTGTTCCTGACAATACATCCTATCTCAACATGACTCCTGTCAAAGAAAATTATAAAAAACATATGAAATTGGGCTTTGATCTCATCAGCGGACTTGATGCGGCAGGCATCAGTATAAAGGGAGTCGGTACCTTTGACGTAGATCTTGCTCAGACTTCATTCGCAACCATACCGCAGACATTTCTTCTTGTCGGAAACCAGTTCTGTGACCATTCAGAGAAGGCTTCCGAACTTGCCGCAGATGGGATCATAGATGGTCTTACTCATTATTATGAAGAAAAAAGGGATCCTGCGGACAGTTTCGGTTTTGTAAAGATCGGTGAAGTAATACCTGATATCATACAGGAGATCCGCTATTACACAACATACAATTTTGTAGGCACAAGGATCGACGGATACGAGGCTCCCATAGCTTACATGACAAGAGAGGCTGCTTACGGACTGTCAAAGGCAAGCGACAAGCTAAAGGAACAGGGTTATCGTTTGAAGATCTATGATGCTTACCGCCCGCAGATGGCTGTGGATCATTTTGTCCGCTGGGCAGAAGATGTAAACGATACTCTCATGAAGCCGTTTTTCTATCCGGAGCTTGATAAATCCGTTCTGTTCCCACAGGGATATATCGACAGGAAATCGGGACACAGCAGAGGAAGTACGGTCGATCTTACAATATTTGACATGAAAACAGAAAAAGAAGTCGACATGGGAGGCACGTTTGATTTCTTTGGAGAACTCTCCCATCCTGATTATAAGGGGATCACTGATACACAGTACAACAACCGGATGATACTCCGCGAGGCTATGCTCTCATCGGGCTACAAGCCGCTGCCTGAGGAATGGTGGCACTTCACTCTTGTTGATGAGCCGTTTGCGGATACTTATTTTACATTTACCGTCCGGTAATGCTGAAAAAACGCCATTTATATTCATAATGACACCAAACTCCTATCAGACTTTCAGGAAGCTCATTGCCGGAGGACCCGGCAGGGGCTTGTCATTCTAAACATTTCCTTCATGGACAAACCTGAGATATTTTCTCGCAATATCAGAAAGCTCATAGATCCTTCCGGTATCTGTGGGCTTTCTTTTGCTATAAACACTTCTTGGGAAAAATCTTGATATGTGAAACGGTATGTCCCTGCCGGACTTTTTTCCGGTTTGTGCAAGCCATGAGGCAATACTCATCATCTCCTCATCCGAGTCATTCTCACCGGGGATGATGAGTGTTGTTACCTCTACATGACAGCTGCGCGCTGACCTTGTGATGAAATTCAGTACGGTGTCAAGATCGCCGTGCAAAACCTTTTTATAATACTCCCTGTCAAAGCTCTTTAAGTCTATATTCATGGCGTCGATCCACGGAAGTATTTTATCCAGTGTCTCATCAGACGCGCTTCCGTTGGTGACTAATACCGTCTTCATCCCTTCACTCCTGATGAGTCTTGCCGTATCAACAATATATTCCGGAATTATTGTTGGCTCATTGTATGTAAATGCAATACCGATATTTCCCGCCTTACGATATTTAGCGCAAATGAGAGTTAATTCCTCCGGTGAGTAGTATCTGACGTCCGGCATATCAAAGCTGATATCCCCTGACGGCGTGTTTTCGGTACCTCTTGCAGACGCCATGCCGGAGATACCCGACGGCAAACTGCCTGAATACTCTGACAAAGAGATTTCGTGATTCTGACAAAACGGGCATTTAAGATTGCATCCGTAACCTCCGGCAGATACTATAAAGCTTCCCGGATAGAAATGGTAAAGCGGCTTTTTTTCTATGGGATCGAGCGCTAACGCGGTGAGAAGACCATAGCCCTCGGGACTCACTGTCAAGTCATTGCCTTCTTTTACGCATCTTCTTGCCATACAGGGTCCCGTCTGACCCTCTCTAAGTCTGCAATGCCTGAAGCAGACATCACAAATGACGGTGCTGTTTTCTGATCTCAATATTATTTCTCTCCATGCTTATCAGATTTAGGTATCAGCTTGCAGGTATTTACAGATATGCTCCGCAGAGATACCCCATTTCAATACATCTGTACTCCTTAAACAGTGTAACATACAACCATGTTTTTTACAAGACGGATGCACTTTGATCAGCATTTTCTTCATGCAGGGGGGGGAATGGCAGAAAAAATTTTTTTCATATGTGTTGGACATTTGTTGGACTTGGATATATATAATGCGACCATAAGCTGTAACACAAACAGTGTTACTGTTCACGACTAAATGAATAATGAAAGGCAGGGTGATTATATGATTTATAAAAAAACACTTTCAAAAAGAATACTCGCCGGACTCCTAATACTGATGACGCTTGTCATGCTTCCATGTGTGCATGTACGGGCAGCAGGCAAGCAGACTCTCTATATCAGGGATGTCAGATTATTTGCCATGGAGAAAGGCACCTATGATGATGCCAGGGCATGGTGTGAGTCCAAGGGCTCAGACTGGCATGCGGCAGAGAGCGATCTGAATGATGGTGGCGAGAGCGCACTTAAAAGTAAGGTCGGAGTTTTTCTCTGCTATCAGACTACTGACAACAAAGATGAAGCCATCACAGATATCGCCGTGATGAATGAACAGGGGAATTACAGTGTCGGTGCCTATGAAAAGCTTTTAGAAGAACAACGTAAATATTTTAGTGATCTTGTCAATGATTCAAAACAGATGCTTAAAGAATACCGGGATAATGTACAGGCAGGTCTTCCTCTTGCACTCAA
>JAGBOK010000144.1 GCA_017633905.1 Eubacterium sp.
CAGCTACCTTTTTAAACTTATCTATTATCCTGTCATACGAACCGGTGCCATCCCTGAACGGTCTCATCCGGTCATGTATCTCTTTTCTGCCATCGACCGAGAGAACGATATTATCCATCTCTTTACCAGCAAATTCCATTATCTCATCATCAAGCAGCACCCCGTTGGTCGTCAGTGTGAATCTAAAGTGCTTGTCATGCTCCTTTTCCAGGCTCCTTCCATATTTCACGAGCTCCTTTACCACATCAAAGTTAAGCAGAGGCTCCCCGCCGAAAAAATCGACTTCAAGATTTTTTCTTTGTCCTGAGTTCTCCACGAGAAAATCAAGCGCCTTTTTTCCGACCTCCATGCTCATCAGAGCCCTGTCACCATGATACTCGCCCTCTCCCGCAAAGCAGTACTCGCATTTCAGATTGCAGGCGTGGGCTATATGCAGACAGAGTGCCTTGACGACGGTCTCTCTCTTTTTAAAATCGATGGTGCCCTCTCTGTAAACGTCCTTTGTAAAGAGGTTCCCCTCCTCTTCAAGTGTTCTGATATCATTAAAAATATCACGAAACTCATCTATATCAAGCTTCTCATCGGGATACTTGGGTATCAGAGCTTCTGAGATCCTGATGAGCTCCTCCTCACGGTATCTGTCATCATCATCCTCATTCATAAGCTTCAAAACATCATAGACTACATCATCCACTACATGAACCGAGGCTGAATTTACATCCAAAACTATATTGTATCCGTTATTTTTATACTGGTGGATCATATCTTCTCCTCATATACAAGAGCCTCCCCGGGAACCATAACAGCTCCATAGGGCGGCTCTTGTCATTTGTTTCCTTAAATTTGCAGTTATGTACCGGCAATAAACCTGATCAGTTCTTTGCCTGCTCACACTTCTGGTTTCCTACGGTACATGAGGTCTTGCATGCCGACTGGCATGATGTCTGACACTCACCGCATCCACCCTTTTTTACGGTATCCTGAAGATTTCTGCTTGTTAATGTTTTGATCCTTTTCATGTTTATTTCCTCCGATTTTTATTATCAAACTATGAACATCTGTGTCCTGATCACACGAATGTAGATTATACCACTATATCTGACTTTTGTCAAACCTGCGTAATAGTTACTATTCACGGCTGTAACAAGTCTTATGCAGTAACTGACTCTACGGCTGCTCTCTGCGCAGCCAGTCCCGCCTTGTATTTCTCAATAAACACATCAAAGCCCTTGACACCTGACGGATCAGGAGAAAGCTCGGTTCCGGTCTCACCCGCAAACACTTTGTTATCAAGATAATCTGCCAGGCTCTCCCCGTCAGATCTGTCCATCATATAGGCTGCAAGCACTGCAATGCCCCATGCTCCGCCCTCTCCCGCGGTCTCCATTACAGAGATCGGAGTATTCAGCGCATCAGCAAGTATCTGCTGCGCAACTCCCTTGGTCTTGAATATACCGCCGTGACCGTAGATCTTGTCAGCCTCAACGCCCTCCTCTTTGAACAGAATATCATTTCCTATCTTGAGTGTAGCAAATGCCGAATAAAGGTGTACTCTCATGAAGTTCGCAAGATTCCAACGGCTGTTTGGAGTCCTGATAACCATTGGTCTTCCCTCTGAAAGACCTGTAATATTCTCACCGGACAGATAGTTGTACGCAAGAATATCACCGCCATCCGTGTCACCATTCAACGCATTCTTGTATAATGTTCCAAAAATCTGTCCCATATCCACATCTGCCCCGATAGCATCGGCGAACTCTTTGAAAAGACCTACCCATGCATTCAGATCAGATGTACAGTTGTTGCAGTGAACCATTGCGACCGCGCTTCCATCAGGCGTAGTCACCACGTCGAGCTCGGGATGCACCTTTTTCAGATTTTCTTCAAGCACGACCATCGAGAATACGCTCGTCCCTGCGCTGACATTTCCGGTACGTCTGCGAACTGAATTGGTCGCGGTCATTCCGGTACCGGCATCACCTTCCGGCGGACACATGGGTGCTCCTGCCTGCAGTGTCCCTGTCGGATCTAAAAGCTTTGCTCCTTCCTCTGTCAGCGTCCCTGCCTTATCACCCGCAACAAGTACCTTGGGGAAAATATCAAGCAGCTTGTAGGGAAGAGATTTCTGCTCGAGCAATACGTCAAATTTCTCAACCATTCCGGCATCAAACTGACAGGTCCCGGGATCGATCGGAAACATTCCCGATGCCTCACCAACTCCCAAAACCTTCTCTCCGGACAGTTTCCAGTGAATATATCCGGCAAGCGTGGTCTGGAATTTGATCCTGTTTACATGCTCCTCACCGTTTAGTATCGCCTGATAAAGGTGAGAGATGCTCCAGCGCTCCGGAATATTGAAACCAAACAGATCAGTGAGCCTGCCTGCCGCCTCTCCCGTAATGGAATTGCGCCAAGTCCTGAACGGCACCAGCAGTTCATCCGAAGCATCAAAAGCCATATATCCGTGCATCATGGCGGAAAAACCGATAGCCTTTAGCTGTGTGACCTGTGCATCGTATTTGTCCTTGGCATCGATAGTCAGCTTTCTGTATGCATCCTGCAGTCCGTTCCATATCGCATCCAGTGAATATGTCCAGATACCGTTGTCGTACTGGTTCTCCCACTCATGATCTCCCGATGCTATCACATTGTGTTCACCGTCGATCAGAAGTGCCTTGATCCGCGTGGAACCGAACTCCACTCCAAGTATTGCCTCTCCGTTCTCAATGATCTCTTTGCTCATGAATACCTCCTTTACTACTTAAACCTTTTTTTGGCAAAATTCCAGCTGTCCTCGCACATCTTTCTCAGATCATACTCAGCCACCCATCCGAGCTCTGCCTTCGCCTTGGCAGGATCAGCATAACATGTCGCTATATCACCGGCACGCCTCGGCTTGATCGAATACGGTATTTTGATATTGTTGACCTCCTCAAAGGTCTTTACGATATCAAGCACCGAATATCCGTTGCCCGTCCCGAGATTGTATATATTTACTTCATTTGTTTTAGTTACCTTTTCTATTGCATTTACATGCCCCTTTGCAAGGTCTACCACATGGATATAGTCTCTGACGCCGGTCCCATCAGGCGTATCATAATCATCCCCGAACACGCCGAGTTCCGGAAGCTTTCCAACTGCGACCTGCATGATGTACGGCATGAGGTTGTTCGGGATCCCGTTCGGTGACTCGCCGAGCAGACCGCTCTCATGAGCGCCTATGGGATTGAAATATCTGAGAAGGACAACGCTCCACTCATTGTCTGAGGTGTGTATATCCGTCAATATCTGTTCAAGCATTGATTTTGTCCAGCCGTAGGGATTGGTACAGGTTCCCTTGGGGCAGCTTTCCGTGATCGGTATCTCGGCAGGATCGCCGTATACCGTGGCGGATGAGCTGAATATGATCCTCTTGCAGCCGTATTCATTCATAAGCTCGCACAGATTCACGGTACCCGCAATATTATTTTCATAATAAAAAAGAGGCTTTTCAACCGACTCACCGACAGCCTTTAGTCCCGCAAAGTGGATCACGGCATCAAAGGTATGCTCCTTGAATACCGGTCTCATGCTCTCCTTGTCACGAAGATCAGCCTTGTAGAATACAGGCCTTACTCCGGTGATCTCTTTGATATAGTCAAGCACCTCTTCTTTTGAATTGTAGAGATTGTCAAAAATAACGACCTCATACCCACGCTCTATAAGCTCTGCTACAGTATGGGAACCAATATACCCCGTACCGCCCGTAACAAGTATCTTCATTGATTACCTCCGTTTGCTGTAAAAAACTCTCGACCTACTATTCAAAGCTTATAATCCAAATCAGGCTTCCTCACCTTTATCGACCTCGACTATTGCGCTCTTTTGCATGGGGATACGGCAGTTTTTGTTGCTACCGAACTCAACGATGATGACATCATCACTCGGTATATCAATAACAACACCATAAAATCCGCTGGTGGTAAGTATGGAATCACCCACCTCCACAGCGCTGACGAGTGCAGCGTGCTCCTTCTCTCTTTTTTTGTTCGGTCTGATCGCGATGAAATAAAACGCTCCGATGATCACCACATACAATGCAATGATACCAATTGTTGATCCTGTCATGATTGTTTCCTTTCTTTAAATAATTATATATCAATGCCATACAAA
>JAGBOK010000145.1 GCA_017633905.1 Eubacterium sp.
CATATACGGGACAGACGGAAGGTTCTCAAGACTTACCGGTACCATATCCAACACCGCACTAAAAAGAGCCTATTATATGATGGATGAAGGACAGGAAAAAACCATATCGCTTTCGTACAATAACAACACATATATAGGTGTCAGTGAGCCTGTATATGTACAGAACCAAGTCTCAGGTTATGTGCTGTGCATGATAGAACAGAGCAGGATGCTGCAGCTTATCGGACCCTACAGGGAGCTTGACTATATGGGAGTATTGCTGCTCTCGGGAGAAGAACTTTTATGTGCGAGTCCCGAACTTGTAGGCGAGGATATGCAAAGCATCAGATCATCCGCAGAGATAATAAAAGAAAAGCAGATAGGACTGTCGGGCTTTAACCTTGTTGTCTATAGTAAGAGAAGGATATCAGAAGATCTGTCCGGGTATTTTCGCATAGCGATGCCTGTTACCATAGCGATACTTCTTGTGGTCGTGGTTATATTTTTCATGTATATGAGAAGGCAGACTATAGCGGAGATGGCGCAGAGGGCAGCACTTGACCGTGAGACTACAAGGGGAATTCTTTTACAAAAGCAGATCAATGCGCACTTCACCGTGAACACCTTAAACTCCCTGCGTGCCCTGATAAATAAAGGAGATATAGAGGCGGCAACGAGGATATGCGACGAGCTCTCGACACTCCTTCGCTATGCCAACGAAGGGGATGAGTATATCTCACTTATGGATGAATTCTATATGCTTGAGCAGTATATAGAAATAATGCAGATGCGGTATCCTGAACATATAGATGCGCTTGTGGAGTTTGATGATATATATGAAGAGCTTATGATACCGAGGATGCTGCTGCAGCCGATAGTAGAGAATGCGATAGTGCATGGCTTGCAAAAAAAAGACGGGACACTTCGTATCAGCGCTTCACTTGTCAGACAGTCAGAAAACATTGACACAGATACAGAGGATCCTTATCCGACCAATGGAGATAATAGTATTCATCAGAAAAACCTTGAAATAATAATATCCGACAACGGTGTCGGAATAGACGAAAAGACATTGAAAGAAGTGACAAGCAGTCTGAAAAATGATGATAACGATACAAAAGAAAATGGGTTGGAAGGGGTAGCACTTAAAAACATAGCAAGAAGAATACATATGATGTGTGGTCCTCAGTACGGGCTCATCATAGAGTCGGAACCGGGCGAGGGAACGACCGTCAGGATCATTCTCCCGGCTATATTATTGGATAAAAATGTATGGAGTAAATAAATATACTATCATAAAATTCTTCCGATTTTTGTTGTTAACTCGTTGTTTCTCACTTTTCTTATTTTGGTAAAACCCATCCAAGCTGGCTGTAAAGCTGCGAAGCGTTCGGCAATCCAAACATATAGCCTGCGATGTCGCTGTAGGCGATGTCGACTATGATAATCACGCCCAGAACCACAAAAATTCGAGAAAATGCCTTTTCACCGATCTTTTTTTGCAGCCACCCGAGCCCGGGAAGAATCAAATAAAACAATATGCAGCCGGACACCGCAAATACAATAACAGACCGCAGGCAGATATAACCATCCAGATTGCCGAAGTTCAACTTTTCAGTGTTGTAGTCCCAACCCCAATAGCCACCGTTAATGCGATCCAGTATGAATCCTGCAACATACTCAAGCGTCCCGCAGAGCACACCGCTCACCAAGAATACCAGCCACGGCCATTTCGTCAGCTTTCGGCAGGAAAAGTATATAAGCAATCCACCCAGACAGTAGATGTCAATCCATGGCCCGAAACCTGAGCCTCTCATGACGAACAGACCGTTATAGTTATACATATAAAACAGTGTCTCGTAAATCCAGCCGAAGATGCCCGCGCAAACGATGATTCCCATAATCGTTGCAACATCATTCATTTTGTCATTTTTCGGCTTACTCTGATCTTTCATATTATCATTCTCCTTTGAACGACTATCTAAAAACAAATTATACTATAAAAGCCTTGCTTTCGCAAGGCTTTGCTGTATTCTTTGTGGAAGTGCAACAGTATTACATTTTCCAGTTTTGTGTAATGGTTTGTTGTTTGGTCATATGACTGTATATGCTATCTTCGTGGTTCAATTGCTCCGGACTGCCCTGCTCAGCGACAACACCGTCTTTGAGAACCACGATATGATCGGCATTTGCGATCGTTCTCATACGATGAGCTATGATAAGGACTGTTTTATTTTTGATAAGTCTTGAGAGCGCTTCCTGGATCGCCGTTTCATTTTCGGCATCCAGGGACGCAGTAGCTTCATCGAGCAAAATAACGGGAGCATCCTTCAAAAATGCTCTGGCTATGGATATTCTCTGGCGCTCACCGCCTGACAGTTCGCTTCCGTTCTCACCGATATACGTATCATATTTTTTCGGTAATAGCTCTACAAACTGCTCACAGTTTGCAAGCCTTGCAGCCTCCATAACTTCTTCATTGGTTGCTCCTTCCTTACCTATACGGATGTTTTCCATGACCGTGTTGTTAAAAAGTGTAACATCCTGAAAAACGATTGAATAGCTTTTGAGCAGGACCTCCGGATCGATCCCGGATATGTCCTCACCGCCAAGTGTGATCTTCCCTTCGTTTACATCCCAGAATCTGGCGGCAAGTCTCGAGATGGTAGTTTTTCCTCCGCCTGATGGACCGATAAGGGCAGTAACTTCTCCCTGCTTTGCGGTAAAGCTTACATCTTTGAGCACCTCCGTGTCATCCGCGTATTTGAATCCTACATGATCAAAAATGATATCATATCCTTTGTTATGGATCTCCTCTGATCCGGTTTGCGGCTTGGTTGACAAAACCTCATCAAGTCTTTCGCACTGGATACCGCATGAGATGATGGCAGCAAAGTTTTGAAGGGTGATCTGCATAGGATCATACAGTCTTGCAACCAGCATAAGGAACAGAAAGAATGTAAGAATAGAGATCTCTCCGCTCGCAAACAATGCGCCGCCTACCACTGCAGTGGTTCCGATACCGATCTTCAGGATGATGGATGCGGAGTTTACATATACCGCCATTTTGAGCTCCGTAAACAGGGCCATTTTTTCAACGTTTTTTATTTTTCCTTCCAACTGTTCCATATATCTTTCTTCTGCATTATTTGCACGCAGATCTCTGATGGATTCCAAGCATTCCTGTATGCCGTCAGTCATTTCGAGTTTTACCGCGGCATTTTTTCTTACAGCTCTTTTTTCTGCACCAGAACAGGTGATAATGATGATAAATGCCACAGGGATAACCCAAAAGCTCGCCAAGACCATCCTCCAGTCAAACGCAAAAAACAAGCTTATTCCTACAATACAGACTGAGATCACTGCGCCGATAAGCTCCGGGATCCAGTGGCTGGAGGCTGTTTCTATCTGTGCGCAGTCACTCATTATATTGTTCGTCAGATCCGAGATATTTTTCTTTCCGAAGTATGAGAGAGGAAGTTTTCTGAGTTTCTCGGCGATAGTAGTTCGCCTTACTCCGCTTTCTCTGTATGTTGTTAAAAATGTAGTGTTGTACTGGATAAAGTTTGTCACTGCAATCAGCAGAAGTACGACCACGGATCCAATCGCATAAAATGGAATGCGGTCGCTTGTAAGTGTTCCTTCCAGTAGATCTTTTATCAGGCAATACAGTATTCCTGCCGGCATCATTAACACCATATTGGTTATGGCGACGCATATACAGGCTCTGATCATGTCCTTTGCGCCCTGAGTAGATAACGCGTATTTATGCTTTAGTTTTTTTATCATTTTTATGCACCTACCTTCCACTCAACGGATCTTGAGTATTCATCAAACATACGCTTGTACAACCCATTTGCATTCATTAGTTCATCATGTGTGCCATTTTCTACGCATCTGCCGTCATCACACACATAAATCCTATCCGCATTTACAACTGTGCTAAGCCTGTGTGCTATCATGATAAGAGTCTTACCTTTGGAGAGCTCTTCAAAGGCTGCCTGAACCTTTGCTTCGTTATCAGGGTCTGCAAAAGCAGTGGCTTCGTCAAGGATAAGTATGGGAGCATTTTTGAGAACTGCTCGTGCGATCGTGATCCTCTGTTGTTCTCCGCCTGAAAGATAGGTTCCCTTTTCACCGATAACAGTGTGGATGCCGTCCGGTAGTTTTTCTATGATGTCCGTGCACTGCGCTGTTTTTAATGCCTCCATCACTTCGGCTTCGGTCGCATCAGGCTTGGCCATACGTACATTTTCAAATATTGATTCTTTGATGAGTCTGCTATCCTGAAAAACAAATGATACCTGTTTCATCAGTTCGGATGAAGGTATATCCTTTACGTTTACTCCGCCTATAAGTATCTCACCTTCGCTTACATCAAAGAATCTTACCATCAACTCCGCAAGGGTGGTTTTACCGGAGCCTGACGGACCGACAAGTGCGATGTGTTCTCCGGGTTCTATTCTGAGTGATACGTTATTGACTGCGTCCCTTGTCGCGTCTTTATATCTGTAAGTGACTCCCTTTAGTTCGACGCTGTGATCCAAAGGTGACAGACCTGTTTTTTTATCAGAAAGCGGTTCGATCTCCATGATACCCTCCACTCGTTTCAGAGCATCTATGAGCGTCATCTGAGCCTCTCCCGAGTAAGCAACCTTGGTTAGTGCCACAGTGATGAGCGGAGTTACTATAATGTAATACATTATATTCAGGATAAGTCCTGATGTTGTTCCGTCTTTTGTAAAAATAAATGCGGCAATTACTATAAAAGCAAATATAGCATTGATGCAAGTCATAAATGCAGTCATGGGCCACCTGAGCATCAAGGTATAGTCGGTTGTCCATTTGCCGAATCCGTCTATGGCATTTTTAAATCTTTTAAATGAATGGACTGTTTGTCCAAATGTTTTTACGACCGGAATACCTCTGACATACTCAGTAGCTTCACTGCTCATAGTATCAAGCGCATCCTGATACTACTTCATCTTTTCCTGCATTCCTTTTCCCATCATGGACATCATACAGGCAAATCCAATGAGAGCCGGTATCAAACACATAAGTCCGATCTTCCAATCGAATGCGAATATCAGTACAATTAGTCCGATCGGCGTGATCGCGGCGACTGCTTTGTCAGGAAGTTGATGCGCGATAAATGTCTCGGTAGCGGCCGTGGAATCATTGACTATTCGGCGGATCTTCCCGGTGCCGTCCTCATCAAAAACGCCGAGGGGAAGTGTGATGATCCTTCTCATCAGAGAGCTTCTCATATTGGCCTGAACTCTGAAAGCGGCGATGTGCGTGCAAAACAACGCTGCTATATAGATGAGAAGAGACGAAACCGTCAGTATTACAGCCTGCCATGCGTAAAAACTGATCTGAGAAGTATCTTCGTTGTTTACCACGATACTTATGATCTTCCACAGATCGTAATAAGGAATCAATACAATTATCGCACTGATAGCTGCTATGATCCTGCCCAGCGTGATCAATACATAGTGACCACCTGCGTATTGTTTGATCAGCTTCATGTAATCAAAATCGTTTTTTTTACCCACTGTTATTTCCTCCTTAGAATGTGTTATATTTTTAACCGTATAAAAACGGGTAAAATGGAAAAATGGAAAGAGAGGTTAGTTATCACTAACCCAAAACCGATAACTAACGACATTAAAAAAGAGCCTTTCGGCTCTTAGTTTAATCCCAGTATCTTCATCCACCCCGGAATGAAAAACTCGTGTATGGTTTGTAAATATTTATTTATCTTTGCTTCGTTACAATCATGTATGATCGGTTCAAAACAAGCCGTCAGATATGCCGAAAGCAGCATATGCAATTCCTCCTCGTCGATGTCAGCTACAGGACATCCTTTTTTCTTCATCTGATCGATCGCCTGCATAAACTCTTTTTGGCTTTCCAAAGCGTATTCGTGTACAAAGTTTTCATACTTTGTTCCCCTGGAACGAGTCATAAGAAGCTTGAACTCATCTCTGTTCGGGAGTATCACTTCTTTTATCAGATCCAGAAACGTTTCGCCGAACAGTTCATCCTTGTCAATATGGTCCTTCATCAGAAGATGTTTTGTTTCACTATGTCTTTTTGTCCAGGCTTTGATCTGCTCTATCAAAGGTTCAACCATCGCGTTGAACATGGTTTCTTTATCAGAAAAATGTCTGTACAACCCGGCTGAAGTCATCCCGGCTCGCGCACCTATGCTTCTGATCGAGGCGTTTTCATAACCCTTTTCAAGGAACTCTTCTTTGATAGCTTTTTTTACTCTTTCATGACTCAAGGTCTTGTCTCTGGGCATAGCGTTACCTGTTTCGCGTTAGTTATCATTGATAGCTAACATAGAATATCATACCGGATTTATTTTGTCAAGTAAAAAAACATATTAGTATACATTTTTGACGATTTTGGTTCAAAAGTAAAATTCCCTCGTTCTTCCAATCTTTTCAATCTTCAGTAATTTCATTAGCAGATGGAAATCCATATGCGGATTTTGCACTGTAAACCGCACGAGTAATAGCTTCACTCATGACTTCTGCCGCAAGCGTTCCGACCAAATCCATATCAGCATTCACATCTCCCGTCGAGAGCGCATATATACTGTCTCCGTCTGCCGTTGTGTGAACCGGCCTGATAGACCTGGCAAATCCATTGTGTGTCATCCCTGCAATCTTACATAGCTGCGATTTCGTAAACTTCGCATTTGTTATGATCGCACCAATGGTTGTGTTATCCACAAACTTGTTCTCACGAACATCTATGCTCCCCTCCATGAGAGTAACAGTATCGCGAAATCCTTTTCTATCCTCAGCGAGCAGACCGGCGATCTTTTTCCCTTTCCTCCAATCATAGATATCACCGAGTGAATTAACCACAACGATAGCACCTATCTGAAGCGGACCTATCTCTATCGCATAACTGCCTATGCCTGTTTTCATACAGGTATCCATACCGGATATCTTTCCTACTGTGGCACCACAACCCGCACCATAGTTACCGTCTTTATAGTTTGGACTCTCCATCGCATTTTTGGCCGCCTCATATCCCATGGCTGGATCCGGACGCACATCCTTATCTCCTACCGTCAGGTCAAAAATGTCCGACTGCACGACCAAAGGCACCTTGGTCACTCCTACATCAAAACCGATGCCTCGCTTCTCTAAGTACTCCATAACTCCATTTGAAGCACCAAGACCAAATGCACTTCCACCACCGAGAACTACCGCATGGACGACCTCAGCTGCTGTCAGTGGATCTAAAAGTCCACTGTCCCTGGATGCCGGACCTCCACCTCTGATATCGAGTCCGGCTCCCATTCCCTGCTCACTGATGATGACCGTGAGTCCGGTCGCAGCCTCGACATTTTCAGTCTGACCGATATGTATTCCTTTGATATCAGTTATACTTATTTCTTTTCTCATTGTTTATTATCTCCTGATGTACAAAAATACTAACGAAAGAATGATAATTACAAAGCAGGAGCAGGAAAATCTCTTCCCTCTCCTGTCGTCATCTGCTTCGATGATCGTTTTGCAAACACATTCTGTCCTATGATGTGACCATCCTTTTCCTTATTATTCATTTGTTTTTAACAATATCACGTTTTCCCTTCCTTGTCAATCTGCACTACCCGGTCAACGTCTTTAGGATATGGCGGATATATTTATCAAGTATGTCGATGTCAGGGTGCGTTTTGTAGAGCATCCTGGCACCGACTACATCCTCTATCTCACTGAAGATAAAGTCGTTATTTTTATCTAAAATAAAATCTATCCCGACCATTCCGAAATCAAACTTGTCCGTTATTTTTTCAACCAACGATATTTCATGAGCGCTTAAATTGTACGATTCTACATCGGCTCCAAGTGAAGCGTTGGCGCGAAATTCCGATCCGGATCCTACAGTGATCTGCCTTTTCACGGCAGCTATTATCTGTCTGCCGATCACATATACCCTGACATCTGCCGCGATACGTCTTCCTCTCTCATCTGTCGGCCCCTCGATAAAGGGCTGCAGGATGAGATCGTCATGCCCGAGGATGACTTCTACTGAATCCAACAGCTGTCCGCAGGGCGCATCAGCCGGTATCCTCATTACATTTTTTCCGCCGTGAGAGGATGCCGGCTTTATCACATATCCCGGATGTTTTTTTATTATCAGCTCCGGACTGACTGCGCCCGTTCGTGTGATCGTTTCGGTCGGTATCACGGGAACATCGGTACACTCCGCAACATAGTCAATACATCTGCCCTTGTGGTTCGTGATATATGATACTCTGTAATTGTTGTATGCCCTTATCCCATTGTCTTCAAGGTACTTGTTGATATCAGGATTTATCGTTCTGACTAAAGCAAACTCAGGGGCAGGATCCGGGGCAAACTTAGGGGCAAAATCCGACATACCTTTCTTATGATCTGACACCCCTCCACGGCATGGCAGATCATGGTATGACCCGGCATATATGAGTTCAAATTCTATTCCGTATTTTTTCCCTAATTCAAAATGATATTTTATGTAATCGGAGTTTCTGTCCGCTCCCTCAGGATCATATATCAGCCATGCCTTCATAGTACTTTCTTATCAAATGCATTTTTATCGCTTATTTTTTGTTGTAATAGCTGTTCATGTATTCACTAATCTTGTTGATATCATAAAAGCCCGAATAGTCAAGTGTGCCGTCACCCGCCTTTTTTACCTCGATCGGAAAATCAGGAGCAGCGCCCGCATCCACGCCTGTCCCGTCTGCATATATAAACTCGGTGG
>JAGBOK010000146.1 GCA_017633905.1 Eubacterium sp.
GAAGAAGATTTTCCTCTGTATCAACAGATACCACCGTAAGGTTCTGGATGGTTACATTGACCGCACCCATCTGTCCGGGCATCTTCTTGCCTTTGAAAACCTTGCTCGGATCTGATGCAGAACCGTTTGAACCTGCGTGTCTGTGGAACTTTGAACCATGTCCCATAGGACCTCTTGCCTGTCCGTGACGCTTGATGGCGCCCTGAAAGCCTTTACCCTTGGTCTTTGCAGATACATCAACGATGTCTCCTGCTTCAAATATATCGACCTTTATCTCCTGACCGGGTGTGTACTCGCTGACATCATCGAATTTGAACTCAGTCAGAAATCTTTTGTTATCAACACCTGCCTTTGAAAGATGACCCTTGACCGGCTTGGTGAGGAGCTTCTCGCGAATATCGCCGTACGCAACCTGCACTGCCTCATACCCGTCATTCTCAGCTGTCTTGACCTGTGTCACATATACAGGACCTGCCTTCAATACTGTGACGGGAGTCATGATCCCATTCTCATCAAATACCTGTGTCATTCCGATCTTTGTTGCTACAATAGCCTTTTTCATTGTTATTTCCTCCTAAAAAATGTTCGTTTCGGATATATCATGTTTATCAGATATGCTATATCCGATCCGGAGCCCGTCTTCCCCGGTTGGACCGATCGTTTTTCATTTCATTCGGTCGCGGGGGCGCTATTTTTTGTTCGGGCACCCTGTGTTCTCGCCGACTTGCTTCTATATAATATTGAACCGTCGTATGTCAGCGTATTATTTTTTCATCTGAATATCGATAGCCACTCCTGCGGGAAGATCAACCTTCGACAGAGCATCCACGGTCTTCTGTGTAGGACTCAGTACATCAATCAGTCTCTTGTGTGTCCTCTGCTCGAACTGCTCACGCGAATCCTTGTATTTGTGAACTGCCCTGAGGATCGTGATGACCTCTTTCTTGGTCGGCATCGGAACCGGCCCTGATACCTTGGCGCCGGTCTTGTTTACTGTGTCGACCAGCTTGGATGCTGCTTTGTCGATGATCTGATGATCATACGCCTTCAGAATGATTCTCATTTTTTGACTTTTTTTACTTGCCATAAAAATAGTCCCCTCCTTTTCGTACTATATAATAAAGAATTAGTACGACAAGCGGTGACTGTACACTCATCCGTGTGTGTCCATAGTAGTTTCAAAAATATAAACCGAAATGCGTCTCTCCTGCACGATCTTGTATGACCGCGCTTCCCCTGATCCGGTATATACCGGCAAACGCATAACGGTGGACTTCACACGTTTATCTGCTCACGGCAGAAAGTATGCTACTGTACAGTGACTTGTCGTCAGGTTTGCAGGCTTTAGTGCGTGATTGCTGATCCAAGCGTGCCATGCCCTCACGGACAGACCGCACCGCACATACGCCTCTTGACATTCGCTCCACGAAAAACCCGCCCGGGATGGCTCGTCTGAAACACCACACAGTCAGCGTTTCATGCGCCTTGGCGGCAACCTCCGCTTCTTCGCTATCATGTCACAGCAAACGATAGTATAACACAGGAATTTGCATAATGCAAGCACTTTTTGAAAAAAAGTTACTATTCACGCACCGGTAATCGCTTTTTTCAGCGTTTACTTAATTTTAGATTTTCGGCTTTCAATCTTTTTTTCATTTCCTTGAGTGCCTTCAGCTCATTGGTAAATACAAACTTGAGCAGGATCGGCGTGAGGAGCGTAGTCACTATGACCACCAGCACGACAGGGGCGAACATAGCCTCGTCTACAAGACCTAACTGCCTGCCCTTCTCCGCAACGATCAGCGCGACCTCGCCTCTTGACACCATGCCGACACCGATCTGCAAAACCTGCTTGCCGCGAAATCCGCACATTGCTGCGCCGCCTCCACAGCCTATTACCTTGGTAAGGATCGCAACCAGCGTCAGGATGATCGCAAATATCCATACACTCGCACTCATACCGCCAAGAGTCACCTTGATACCGATACTTGCAAAGAATACAGATGAGAAAAACATCGTGGATACATTCTCGACCTTCTCTCCCACATATCCCTTGACTGTCGATCCGGACAGTATAAATCCGGCAAAGTAGGCTCCCGTAATATCCGCAACACCAAAGAATCTCTCCGATGCGAATGCTAAGATCATACAAAAAGCAAGCGCAAAAAGCCCCGTTCTTCTTTTGCCCTTGTCAAGCGCAAGGACAGGTTCGAGCTTTCTCACTATTATAAACAGTATAATAATAGCAACAGCAAAGCCTAAAAGCTTCAATAAAACGCTTCCGATGCTTACGGATGTGTCCTTTAATCCCGACACCACTGCGAGCACGATGATCCCGAGGATATCATCAATGACAGCGGCACCAAGGATCGTGGTCCCCACAGCTCCGTTCAGGTGTCCCATCTCCCTGAGCGTCTGGACCGTGATGCTAACGCTCGTAGCTGTCAGAACAACTCCGACAAATATGCTCTCCAATAGTGACTCGTAGTCACCAAAGTCCTTGCCAAAATATACTCCGTAAACAATAGTCCCGACAACCAAAGGCACTACCACACCGCAGACTGCCGTGACAACAGAAGCTTTCAGGTTCGCCTTCATCTGCTGCATATCCGTCTCGAGTCCGGCTGCAAACATCAATAAAATAACTCCCAGCTCTGCCGTATTCTCGAGAAACATCCCCGTCGGATCACCGGGAGATATAGTGATGATCTTCAATACCGATGGTCCAAGTATAATACCTGCGATCAGAAATCCCACAACCTCCGGAAGACCTATCTTCCTTATAATAAGTCCTATAACCTTGGTTGAGAACAGTATTATTGCAAGCCATAATAAAAACTCGTATTCCATGGCGTATTTTCCTCCTTGAATATATATAATTAAGAAATGTTCAGCCATTTGATCGTAACATAAAAAACCGGACTTGTCAACAAATTCCCGCATGGGTGGAGTGACAGCAGTGAACAGTAACATATGGAGTGACAGCCTTGACTTTTGTTTTTCCCTATGTTAATCTGTATGTGATTTCATCCTTAAACATATCTATGAATGGAGAACTTCAATGGGAAATAAAAAGAATAATGACATTCGATCCGGTTCGGAATACGAACACAGGGTTTATGAGAATGCACTCATGGCTCTTGACAGAGCCAGAAGCAAGAGAAGAAGCTATATGAAATACGGTCCGTTGGTGATCATAGGATCCGCCGTTCTTTTTCTCTCACTTATGTTTGTAACAGAACTCAAAGTTGAGTTCCTGATACTTTGGATAGCGACCATTCTGTACAGTATCGGTCTTATGATCAGGGCGGAATACAGCTATTACCGGATGAGCGAGCTGCTAATGATACCTGCCGAGGATGAAGAGTCGGAAATACTCAACAAGGTAAGAGCTGATTTGAATAATCTCAGATCATATGTGGAAAAACAAAATCACACAAAAGCTGAGACGGTCACCGGGGATGGCAGTTCTGATCCGGACTCAAACCAAACAGACGGATCAGCTCCATCAGACAAGGATGATAAAGCGGGAGGAACAGATAAATGAAAAACATATTTAAAATATTTGTGCAGGATATAAAAGGGATAAAAAAGAACCTGATAATTTTTATCGTAACGGTAGGGATCACTATTCTTCCGGCGCTCTATGCGTGGTTCAATATCGCCGCGAACTGGGATCCGTATTCCAATACCGGCGAGCTTCCTTTTGCCGTATGCTCTGAGGATGAGGGCTATACCTTCAAAAAAATCACCATCAATGCCGGAGACAAGATAATAGATAACCTCAAAGAAAATGACAAGATGGGCTGGGACTTTGTAACGGCGGATGAAGCAAGAGAAGGCGTTACGAACGGCAAGTACTATGCTGCCGTAATAATCTCAAAGGACTTCAGCAAGAATCTTTTGTCCGTGACAACAGGCGATCCCAAGCAGGCGAAGCTTGAATACTATGTAAATAACAAGAAAAATGCCATCTCCCCCAAGATCACTGCCAAAGGTATCGAAGCGATACAACAATCTGTAGACGAACAATATGTGAGCACCATAGCAGAAACAGTGGCGACAGCCCTCGGCGTGACCGGAGATGAGCTTGCGAATAACAAGGATAAGCTGGCAAAGAAAATAACCTCGGCTCTAAAAACAGTCAAGGACAATATTGAGACCTTTTCATCATCCGCGGATCTGTTGATAACCACACTGAAATCAACGGATGCTCTCATAACCAGCAGCAAGAATCTCATTCCCACCATCAAAAACGATCTGGTTCAAGCCGGTGCTCTGATAGGAGATATAAAGAATGTTCTTAAAGGAGTAAAGGATACCGCAGGACAGTTCTCTGAGAGTCTTGAACAGATCTTTGATAACGGGGAAACATTTGCGGATACTCTTGCTTCACAGCTTGATGATGTATTTGAAGACACCGAGGCAGATGCCGACAGGATAGCAGAAAAACTGTCTGCCATCGAGGCGATCAGCAATAAACAGCTTGACAAAACCAAAGATATCGAGATCACACTCGGCAATATCCAGTTCAACCTCGGAGTATCTGTTCAAAACCCTCTGAATCATGTAAATAAGGGAATAAACAAGCTAAACCAGCTCAATAAAAAGCTGAAGGAAATTGCGGAAAAAATCAAAGAGACCGGAAAGCTCCCATCCGACGCAAAATCAGAACTTGATAATATCGTATCCTCCATCAGGAGCGAATTCAAGGAGGCAGGCAAAGCATACAAGGGTATCAAATCAGAGATCGATTCGGCATTCTCCAAGTCATTTGATTCACTTGACGGGGTTGCTGATTTTGCTGAGACTATCAGCCTTGGCGATGATGATCTGAACACAGTCATCAAATCAGGATCTGAACTTGTCGTCAGTCTTGTGGATGTTTTTGAGGATCTTAAGGATTATTTTGAGAAAATAAACAAAAAAATAGATGATACGATTGCAAATATCAAAGACCTGAATGCAGATAATACCTTGGAAAGCATGCTGCTTCCGATAATACAGGATCCTGCAAAGCTTGGAGAGTTTATTTCCAATCCGGTCGCAACAGATACCACAGAGCTTTATCCTATCGAGAATTACGGTTCTGCCATGACACCTTTTTATTCTTCTCTGGCACTGTGGGTAGGAGGCGTGGTACTGGTAGCAGTCCTGTCAGTCGATCTGTCGGGTAATGACAAAAAGCGACTTCTAAATCCTAAACCGTCACAGATGTTTTTCGGAAGATATATCATATTCTTTTTGATGGGACAGATCCAGGCGTGGATCATAGCGCTCGGTGATATGTTCTTTCTCAAAGCTCAGGTCGAGAATCCGTTTTTGTTTATCGCGACCTGCCTGATATCGAGTCTTGTGTATACACTGTTTATCTACTCTATCACGATCACCTTCAGCGTGATAGGAAAGGCTCTGGCAGTCATCATACTTGTCATCCAGATCGCAGGCTCGGGCGGGACCTTCCCCGTGGAGGTATTGCCTGTTGCATTCAAGACCATATCTCCGTTTTTACCGTTCAGATATGGGATAGACGCAATGAGGGAATGTATAGTCGGAGCCGATCTGACAGCATTTTGGACGAATATAGGAAAGCTCATGATTTTTATCATTCCGGCTCTCATACTCGGTCTCATCCTGAGAAAACCATGTATCAGGATCATTGCATTTTTCAATGAAAAAATAGAAGACAGCGACTTGGTCATCTAACGCGAATCCGAGTCTGCGCGGCTCGTTGCGTCGGGTGGACGCAGCGAGCCTAATCTTCCCTCAGATACTCTTTCAGTTCATTTACCTGATCATTCATATCCCTGTAGCCTAACCAGTAAAGGTCTCCAAGCTTTTCCATATCGCCCTCAAACCTGCTGACCGTGACGGGCTTTGATGGCGCGATGATATAGACTCTTTTCTTTTTTTCTTCTCTTTCAAGCTCGTCTGCCATCCTGTTAAATTTAATGTTTGTATTGGCAATACTGTTTACAAAATTCGGATAATCCCTGTACATCATACGCGTAAGAATATCAGCGCCCCTCTCCTTGCGTCTGAATTCTCTTTCTCTGGTCTTTACCACAACTATCTTTTTCTCGTGATGCTCCTTTGCCCATGTGTATGGGATCTTCTCAGAGCACCCTCCATCCATATATGGAATACCGTCTATAACCACCGGTCTTGACAGATACGGAACGGTTGCTGATGCCTGTATTGCTCTGGAAAGATTGCACGTTCCTTTTTTAAAATAATTGATCTGACCGGTTATCATATTGGTCGCTCCCACAAGAAGGCGCCTTGAAGGATCATTGAGCCTGTGCTTGTCAAGCGGCAGCTCCTTTAGTATATGTTTGTACAGATAATTGAAACCGGTGATGCTTTTCTCTCCAAAAAAAGACCTGATCCCGCAGTATTTTCCATCATGACGGTATGTAAGATCAATTCTTGCACCCCATCCGATCTGACCTGATACATAACCTATCGCCGACAGACCTCCGGCAGATATCCCGACAGTGGTACGCAGATTGATATTGTTCTCCATCATTGCATCCAATACTCCGACTGTATATAATCCTCTCCATGCTCCGCCCTCAAGAACAAGGCACCCCTCAGTAATCTCATCTGATGCACGTCCCGAAGGCAGCATATCCAGATCCCTGTATGTCTTCATTTTCCATGTGTTCCTTTCTATGCAATTTATCACTGCCTGTCAATGCCCAAGCTGCGCAGCGACATCAAAGATGTCTGCTCCGCGTACAGCTTGACCACTTATATTATGGGGGAGTAAGTATCTTCAAATAATTGAAATCAATTTACTATTAATGAACGCTAAGCAACAATGTTTGCCCTCATTTGGAAAACCTTTTTACATCTTCTTTGGTCAATTCCCAGCCACTCTTTCCGTTTTCTCTCGCATATGCGACCAATGCTCCAAGACGAACTTTTTTTGTTGGAGCATCCACATATGGATTTGGCGGATCAAAATAACCCGCTGGAAGCTGTTCTCCCTGAAGGAACAGGGGAATACTCTTATTCTCCACTCCATTCATAATCATACACCTCCAATATTTTTCGAGCATTCGGAGCTTCAACAACAATTTGATACTCATGTAACATACCTAGGTGAAAAGCATTAAACTTCTCCTGATAATGCTTCACCAGTTCCTTATTAGCAGCAAATCCATGAACAGTTCCATCAAATCCCCACTGTAACGATCTATCGATTGCTATGGCAAATAGATGACCGCCTACTCCCTCGTATTTCTGCTTTCCGAATTCATGCTTATTATTATGCGGTGCTGTGCACGCCCAGTGAATATATGCTGCTTCAGCATCATCATCCTTCTTTACTCCAACCAACCCCTGTATCTCATTTGTATCTTTCAGCGCAAGTGCATATACCTCGACATCTTTTGGAATTTCGTTCCAATTGATGTGCCAGCCATCCTTCTTCTGAAACTTCTTCAAATAAGAGCGACTTTCTATTTTAAAAACGACTGTATCAAGAATTTCTCCGGTATCAGTGTCCTTCAGACAAGGAACTATCTCATCTATCCAAATATCGAGACAGCCCTGATTAATACTATTCTCCATATGAACATCCCCTGTTCGAGTATAGTGGTTCCTTCTTATATCCCCATTATATAGCAACCCCCCTGCTTTCGCAAGTCATTTTTGCTCCAAAAACCAAGGTGGATGATATCAAAGTATATGTGCCAGGCGGTGCATATGAAAAGCACAGGTGGGATCTGTGCCAGATACTTATTTTTCGGTGTACTAAAGCCCTGCATTCACAAGGCTTCAAGGCTTTTTGTTGGTCTGTTTTCTCGGAAATACTGATCATATCAGGCACTCCGGATCGTTCAAACGGCATAGTCTGAACTGCTGCTCAAACTATGCCGTTTCTTTTGTATCAGGCGCTCTGCCTGTCAGCAACGTCTATCTGCTGTATGGTTCCCGCCGTTCCGTCCTCTCTCAGAAAAACACCTGTAGAGCGGATGACTCCGAGAGTTTCATTTGTATCGTTTTTAAGCGAAAATTCACTTGGCGTACTGCCCAGAAAGATCGCACCGATCCCTCTCAATGTCAGTCCGACAAGATGGTCATTTCCCAAGGAATCCTTCGACCATATCTTTAGCTTGTCAAAGACGGGATCGTTCTCATCTATCCAGCCGTTTCCATCCGTATCGTAGACTCTCAGATCGGCGAAGCCGTCACCTGACTTCGTGCCAAAAAGCTCGCTTCCGTCACCGATGATACCGTCTTCATTGATATCCAGTGCAAGATATCCGCAGGCTTCACCCAAAAGCGAGATGTTGTCAAGCTCTCCGTCGGCATCAATGTCAAACCGGAAGGTCTCATCTTTAAGTGACGCCGAGGGCTGAGAAAAATTCACAACAAGCGGATCGTGGAGCCTCACGGATACCGCCTCACCCATCTGATCATTTCTCTCAGAGAAGCTCCTGCTAAGCCCCAGTGACAGAGAAAAATCTATCTCCCTGCCATCTGCCGTTATCACCCTGCCGTCACTGCTAACCTCGGTATGCTCGGATTCGGTCTGCTCCTCACTTGATTCTATACGGGTGTATTCGATGGAGAGTTTCTTTCCTCCCATAAGCATCCCGATCCTGAAATGCTCCATAAACTTCTCAAACATTTCACGTCGCTGTCTGATAAGGATCGATAAAAGCTCCCTTAATGTCAGCGGCGCTCCGGACACCTGTCCGTCTGCCGTAAAAACCCTGACAAACAGACTGTCCGTTACGGCATCCTTCGTCGTCAGCTGCACTGCATTCTCACCATCGACGGTAGTTATCTGAGTAACCTCCGTTGATGAGAGCTCTGATACTTCTTCGCGCTCTGTCCTCATTCCCTCAGATCTTACCAGTTGTCCTCCGGAGGAATAATTCTGATAGAGCTCAAGTATCTGTTCACTTGTTTCCTTTTGCGTGATCGATCGGCTCTCCTTAGCTGTAGGCGATGTTGCAGCATTCAAGACTTCGCCCCAGCCCTGAACCGATGATGAGTCACGCTTCTGTCTCTGATACGCTCTGCCTGAACGCATAGAGACATCGCTTGAACCAATCACCATGGCTACACACCTCCATGTATTAAATTTGATCACTGTACCCGGATATCCGGGCATAACAAACGGTTACATCAAATATATCGGCAAAAATATGTCATTCTTTAAGCAAACACATTCTATATCACCGCCCCTGCAAATCGATCGCACCCTACTCGCCCGCGGGGCTGCGTGTTGCGAAGCAACTAAATTCATAACGCAGCCCCTGCAATAAAAAAAACGGGGTGTCGGGCTGATGCCCTGCACCCCGGTATGTTACCGTATTTCTCCGTCAAGCTGATCTTTGTGTAATCAGGCTTCTTCTTCACTGTCATCCGGATCACTCTCTTCAGAGTCTTCCTTAACCTCTTCATCAGACTTGGCATCATCATCAGAGGATTTCTCAGGATGAATAGTTACATAGTCTCTCTCATCATCATCGTCATCACCATAAAGGTCATTGTCAAAATCATCATCATAGTCATCCAGATAATCCTTCATCAGGACATTCTTGATGAAATACAATACACCTGCGACGATAGCTGAAATGAGAGCCAAACTGATAATAAACTTAAAGAACTTTTTCATTATTTCTTATCCTCCGATCTCAAGATGTATTTATTATGTTACTATTCACGGCTGATATATGCATATATATCAGACCGAAAGGTTAGAGCACGGTCGGGTTCTGTGATTTCCGGTACCGTGAACAGCAGCTTTATTCTTTATTTTATCGAAATCATACTGTTTTGTCAATAGACCATGACACCAAAAATCCGTTATCTGGAAAGTCTGTTGCCAAGCTCGTATAAAAGCTGGTCGACGTCCTTGGTCATGGACAGCGCAGAATCAATATCATAATCAACAAATTCACCGTCCTTGTATGCTACGACCCTGTTGGTCATGCCCGCTATCAGAAGATCCACTGCCTTGGCTCCAAATGCCGATCCGTACACACGGTCTCTGGCTGTAGGATTGCCTCCACGCTGCATATGTCCTATGATATTTGCACGGCTCTCTATCCCTGTTGCCTTCTCTATGCGCTCCGCAAGTCCGTATGAATCTCCGCAGCCCTCGGCATTGATAACTATATGATGCATCTTGCCGACCTTGCGGCGGTTGATGATCTTGTCTATGATCTTGGACTCATCCCCGTCGTATCTCTCGGGTGCCATGGAAAAATCGGCTCCACTCGATATCCCGCACCACAGCGCTATATGACCGGCTGTTCTTCCCATGACCTCAATGACCGAACAGCGCTCATGAGAAGCCGATGTATCCCTGATCTTGTCGATAGCCTCAACAGCAGTATTTACCGCCGTATCAAAACCGATCGTATACTCGGTGCAGGCGATATCAAGATCTATGGTGCCGGGGATCGCTATGGTATTGATACCGTTCTCCGAGAGTCTTTGCGCTCCCTTGAATGATCCGTCACCGCCGATGACGACTATACCGTCTATTCCGGCCTTTCTCGCATTGTCAGCAGCAAGCTTCTGTCCCTCAGGCTTCATCATCTCAAGACATCTTGATGAATTGAGAATGGTTCCTCCCCTGTGGATGATATCAGAAACACTCATGGTGTTCATATCTGAGATATCCTCCTCAATAAGACCTAAATATCCCCTATGTATACCCTTTACCTTCAGTCCGTTGTTTAGTCCCGCACGAACCACGGCGCGGATAGCTGCATTCATACCAGGTGCATCACCGCCACTTGTCAATACCCCAATAGTTTTGATCTCACTCATTTTCAGTTCCCTCACATTTTGTTATTATTCAAAGATTTGATAAGATTAACCGCCTCATCTACGGTAAGTCTGCCTTCGATACCCAACATAAACTTGTTGATCTGCTCTCCGGTCCATCCAAGCTTCTCAAGAATCTGTATCATATTAGCGTTTTCAGTCATGTTCATAATAACATCACCTACTGATTCGCTTATAAATACATGCATTTACTATTCTACTACTTTTTTTTATATTTTACAAGAAAAAAATCATACTTTTGCAAAAAAATGTTACTATTCTATCACCACCGATCTTTCTCCGTAGAGACTTCTCAATCTGTCTGCAAGCTCCTCTGAGGCATCGGTGGAATGTGACCCCGGGAGCTGTTTCATTTTTTTGCCCTCCTCCACATATATGGTCACCATATCCTGTCCGTCATAGCCGTCGATGATACCAAGAAGCTCTGACTCGTGGGCTCTGTAATCATCGATCGTCTCAAACCTGATCCAGAGTGTTTTAGGTCTGACATCAAAGCAGGTGATGTCAGAAGCTATCAGCTTGGCATCCCGGTCATTCTCATGAGTGACCTTGCCGCGTATCATAAGCTTGGTATCATCCTTCAAAATACTTCTGTATCGCTCATGCTCCCTAGGGAATACTATTACCTCGACCTCTCCTGTCATATCCTCGATGGTTACAAATGACATGACGGCACCGTTTCTTGTATTCTTGACCGTGACCTTGTTTACTATACCGGCGATCACAGCCTGTTCACCGTCTTTTGCAGCAGGCTCCGCGGCTATGGTTTCTCCGATATCATCTCCCTCTGACTCGGGCAGCCGAAAATCCACTGCATATCTTGTTACATTTCTCTTCAGATATGCCATATCCTCATCAAGCGGATGACCGCTCACATAGAAGCCTATCATCTCCCTCTCAAAATCCAGGAGTTCTTTCTTGGTGTACTCTCCTACATCCGGATATTTGATGCCGAGTTCGTCTCTCTCCTCAGTATCCATCATATCAAAAAGAGACATCTGTCCGCTCATACGGGTCTTTTTTTCTGCCTTGACGGCATCTATTATCTGCATGTGAACATGCATCTTCTGCAATCTCGTCCCCTCTACTGAGTCAAGAGCTCCTGACTTGATCAGAGCCTCTATCGTTTTTTTGTTGAGTGAATCCGATGAAAGCCGCATACACAGATCCTTTAGGGATGTGTATGGTCCATGGCTCTCTCTC
>JAGBOK010000147.1 GCA_017633905.1 Eubacterium sp.
GCATAGCTTTACCATTCACGCAATGCAAAACGTCATTTCTTAAGTGCGGCAAGTCTTGACTTCACCTGCCCCATCATGCCCTGGTATTTTTCCTGTTTGGCTCTTTCCTCATCAAGCTTCTCACGGGGAGCCTTGTTCACGAAATTCGGATTGTTAAGCATTTTCTCTGAACGAATAAGCTCACCTTCGAGACGCTTTTCTTCCTTTTGAAGCCTCTCGATCTCTTTCTCAACATCGACAAGCTCCTCAAACGGAATATAGATGGTTCCGCCGTCTATCACGACCGCAACGGCATCTTCAGATATCCCTTCCCTGTCATGCCTGATGACCACTTCATTGGCATATCCCAATGTTGCGAAAAATATTTTATTATTCTCAAAAATATCGCATATCCTATCATCCTCAGACACTACGATCACGGACGTTTTGCGACTTGGAGGCACATTCATCTCTCCACGGATATTTCTGATACCTGAGACTGCATCCTTGATCCTCTCCACTCTGTCAACATCCTCAGGATAGTTCCTGAGAGAAGAATAATCCGGCCAGTCAGAAACCATGATCGACTGTGTGTCATCTCCAATAATTGTCTGATATATCTCCTCCGTGATAAACGGCATAAACGGATGTAACAGCTTTAGAGCATCAATAAGGACTGTTCTCAATGTATAGAGCGCAGCAACCTTGGTTTCATCCGTGTCCGAATACAGTCTGGGCTTTACCATTTCTATATACCAGTCACAGAATTCATCCCATATAAAATCGTATATTTTTTGTACGGCGATCCCAAGCTCAAACTTCTCCATCAATGCAGTCACATCCCTGATGAGGGTATTGCACTTGGAGATTATCCACTTATCTGCCTGGGTAAGAGCGTCTTTGTCTGTCTTCTCAAAATCAAGATCAGCATTCGCATTGAAATTCATCAACATGAATCTTGACGCGTTCCAGACCTTGTTGGCAAAGTTTCTGCTTGCTTCGACCCTCTCCCAGTAAAAACGCATGTCGTTGCCGGGTGCGTTGCCCGTGACAAGGGTGAGTCTCAGGGCGTCCGCGCCATATTTGTCGATGACCTCGAGCGGATCAATACCGTTGCCGAGGGATTTGGACATTTTTCTGCCCTGTGAATCCCTCACAAGTCCGTGTATCAGCACGGTATCAAATGGGACATGTCCCGTATGCTCGATCCCCGAGAACATCATCCTGATGACCCAGAAAAATATAATGTCATATCCGGTAACAAGTGTTGATGTCGGATAGAAATACTTGAACTCTTTTGTCTGCTCAGGCCATCCCATTGTAGAAAAGGGCCAGAGCGCGGATGAAAACCATGTATCAAGTGTATCCGGATCCTGTCTCATCGGGCGTCCGCACCTCGGACAGTTCGGTCTGCCGTCCTTGCTGACTACGAGTTCACCGCAGTCATCACAGTAATAAGCAGGGATCCTGTGCCCCCACCAGAGCTGTCTCGATATACACCAGTCCCTGATATTTTCAAGCCAGTGATAATAGGTCTTGTCAAAGTGCTCAGGTACAAATTTTGTCTCGCCCTTTTTCACTGCTTCTATGGCAGGAGCAGCCAAAGGCTCCATCTTCACAAACCACTGCATAGAGACTCTCGGCTCTACGGTCGTGCCGCAGCGGTAACAGGTACCGACGTTGTGGTCATGATCCTCGGTCTTTATCAGAGCCCCTTCAGCTTCAAGGTCTCTTATGATGGCTTTTCTTGCCTCATAGCGATCCATACCCGCATATGCCGGATAGTCATCTACTATCTTTGCATCGTCCGTGAGAACGTTGATAACAGGCAGATCATGGCGAAGACCGACCTCGAAGTCGTTCGGATCGTGCGCAGGTGTGATCTTCACAACTCCTGTTCCAAACTCCATATCCACATAGTCATCCGCTATCAGCGGTATCTCTCTGTGTACGAGCGGAAGTATGAGTGTCTTGCCTACAAGATCCTTGTATCTCTCATCATTTGGATTGACCGCTACCGCCGTATCGCCAAGCAGGGTCTCAGGTCTTGTCGTGGCAAGCTCAACACCGCCTTCTTCGTCCTTGAACCGGTATTTCAGATGCCAGAAATGACCGTGCTGATCCTCATACTCGACCTCTGCGTCAGAAATGGTCGTCAGGCACTTGGGACACCAGTTGATGATCCTCTCTCCGCGGTAGATAAGTCCTTTTTCATACAGATTATAAAAAACTTCATTGACTGCCTTGGAGCATCCCTCATCCATAGTGAAACGCTCTCTCTCCCAGTCACACGATGACCCCATTTTTTTCAGCTGGGATACTATGCGTCCGCCGTATTGCTCCTTCCATGCCCATGCTCTGTCAAGGAAACCCTCGCGCCCGAGATCATCCTTGGTGATGCCTTCTTCTCTCATGGCTTCCACGATCTTCGCCTCTGTCGCTATGGAGGCGTGATCGGTACCCGGCATCCACAGAGTCTCATAGCCCTGCATCCTCTTGAAGCGTATCAGAATGTCCTGAAGAGTGTTGTCAAGGGCATGCCCCATGTGGAGCTGACCGGTGATGTTTGGTGGCGGGATGACAATGGTGTATGGGTTTTTGTCCGGGTTTACCTCCGCATGGAAATATCCCCTCTCCATCCACATCTGATACAATCTGTCTTCTATCTGTTTCGGGTCATAGGTTTTTTCTAATTCTTTCAGCATTTTGATTCCTCGTTTTTTATATATTCCGGCACATAGGTTTTCGGAGTTTCAGTATCGATATGATCAGTACGATCAATATTTTCTTAATAGCTGAGTATCTCACAGCCGTCATCCGTCACCAACACCTCAACTTCCCACTGCGCTGAGGGCAGACCATCGTCAGTATAGACTGTCCAGCCATTGTCTTCGTCAATAAAAATCGCATCGCTGCCCATATTGATCATCGGTTCTATCGTAAATACCATCCCCGGTACCATGAGCATCTCCTCACCGGGCTTTGATACATAGCTGACAAACGGATCCTCGTGGAATTCAAGTCCGCAGCCGTGACCTCCGATCTCCTTGACAACTGAATAGCCGTTTTTCAATGCGTGCTGATGTACGGCGTCGCCCATATCTCCCATGAAGCGCCAGGGGCGTACTGCCTTGATGCCCTCCTCCATGGCTTCTTTGGTCACTTCGACAAGCCGTCTCCACTCGGGATCCACATCACCTATCATATACATTCTCGATGAATCGGAATAATAGCCGTTCAGTATCGTCGAGCAGTCAACGTTTATGATGTCTCCGTCACGCAATATGACATCCTTTGACGGTATGCCATGGCACACCTGGTCATTGATCGAGGTACAGACATTTTTCGGATACCCCTCATAGTTCAGATCTGCCGGGATTCCTCCCATCTTTGCGGTTGTGGTCGCAACTATGTCATCTATCTCCTGCGTGTTCATCCCCGCGTGGATCTTCTCACCTATCTCATCAAGGACTGCAATGTTGATCACTGCGCTTTTTTTGATCCCCTCTATGTCCGCAGCAGACTTGATAAGCCCTCTGTCCGGAACGACATGTCCTTTCTTCTCATAGCTAAGTATTCTCTCATCAAATGCTTCGTGACAAAGCTTGTATTTTTTTCCGCTTCCACACCAACACGGAGCATTTCTCTGCCATTTTTTCAATTTGTTTCTCGCTTTCCATAGAGATTTACTATTTACGGCTGTAACTTTTTAAAGTCATATTCTATCATGCAGGTTTATCTATGTCAATAAATATTTAGGAGTCGCTGATTTAAGCTTTTCCTGTGCTACAGGTATTTTACCACCTCATCAACTACATCCTTCATATGCTCATCTACAAATCCGTAATCCATCTCCTTGTAGCTCCATGCTGCCCTGCCAATATTATACTTTTCAAATGCTTTATTGATATATTTATACCATTTGAGCGTATCCGCGGGCTCAGCCAGATCGATCACTCCGTACTCACCACAGTAAAGCGGAACATCTCTTTCCTCCGCCACCTTCACCGCCTCTTCAAAATACTTCATGAAATACTTCTCATCAAGTGTATCATCCGGATCAAAGCCCTCAAACCCGACCGCGATGATCCAACCGAGCTCGTCCGTTTTTTTCTTCATCTGACCATACGTCTCGTCAATGGATGTCCTAAGGTCTGATGGCATCTCGGGAACCCAGTACGCTCCCTGATGCGTAAAAATGAGCGGCTCATAGCAGTGAAAATTATATACTATATTCTCATCGTGAGGCATGGCAAGATCCTTCACCGCCTCAACCGAGTTGTTGTAATATCCTCCTATCAGGATCTTCGTATCCTGTGTGATCGCACGGATCCTCTCCACGCATCTCCCCGCGATCGTATTCCATTTCTCACAAAACTCCTTGTCCGTGACCTCATTGAGAAGCTCAAATGCAACTCTGTCTCCCATATTCCCATATCTGCCTGCAAAGCATTCCCAAAGCCTGTAAAACCGCTCCTGATAATCCTCGTTATCAAAAAATCCGGTCTCGTTTTCTCCGATATCAAATGAAAATCCATACGTCTTGTGAAGATCGAGTATCGTGCCAAGTCCGTATTTGCCGCACCATTTCAGCGCATTGTCTATATATGAAAAGCCCTCCTCGATGTATTCTCCATTTTCATCCTCAACAAGCTCGTAGTCAATAGGGATCCGGACATGATCAAGTCCCCATTCCGATATTTTTTTTATATCCTCCTCTGTGATAAATGTATCATGTCTCTCCTTTGTATGCTCACACTGGGAAAGCCATCCGCCCAGATTGATCCCTCTCCTGAATCCCTTCCATTCCTTCATAATAACTCCTTTCCCGATCCATCGTCATGAACTGCAGTATCAAATATTATACATTGAATGGGAAATGAATGCAAGACTTTGTAAAGCTGTTTTTCATTTTTTTATTGAATAATCACACAAGATATGCTATACTCTGAAACTGATTGCGAATATATTGTTACAAATAAAGTGAGGAGTGCAAAATGGATATCAATCAGACGATAGCAAAAGAGCTTTCAATAAACACATGGCAGGTAGAGGCAGTAGTGAAGCTGATAGATGAGGGAAACACCATCCCATTCATCGCAAGATACCGCAAGGAGGCTCACGGCTCTCTTGACGATGAACAGCTGAGAAGCCTTGACGAGCGGCTGAAATACCTGCGCAGTCTCGAGGAGAGAAAAGAGACCATATTAAAATCCATAGAGGAACAGGGCAAGCTCACAGATGAACTGCGTTTAGAAATTGCCTCAGCCACTACTCTTGTGGCTCTTGAAGACATCTACAGACCGTACAGGCAAAAGCGCCGCACCCGTGCGACCATAGCAAAAGAAAAGGGGCTTGAACCACTGGCTGACATCATAGTGAATGACCAGAATTCAGATCCCGGGGCAGAGGCTCTGGCATTTATAGATCCTGATAAGGATGTAAACAACGAGCTTGAAGCCATCACGGGAGCCATGGATATCATAGCCGAGAGGATCTCAGATGAAGCAGACCACAGAACCAATATCAGGAGAATGACCTGGCAGGAGGGATCGCTCCTTACCACCGAGAAAAAATCAAAGTCAGACTCTGACTCTGATGAAGACTCGGAAAAATCCGGAACAAAAACAAATGCAAAGCTTGCCGAAAGGCGCTCCGTATATGAGACCTATCATGACTTCTCATCGCCTCTTAAAAAGCTTCAGGGCTATCAGATACTTGCCATCAACAGAGGTGAGAGAGAAAAATTCCTCACTGTAAAAATAGAAGCCCCAACCGAAGAGATAAC
>JAGBOK010000020.1 GCA_017633905.1 Eubacterium sp.
ACGCTCCGTGCTCTACTGCCGCTTCGCGGCTGAATCCCTTATGTAGTGGAGTGACAGCTTTCAGACTGATAGATATGTACATAAGTGCATGAATGCAAGCATTCAGCACCTATGTACATATCTATCAGCCGTGAATAGTAACATAATAACAAAAAGACCCCAAAAGGGGTCTTTTTGCTGATACCCGAAAGTATCAAAGCGTATAATAGGGTGGGAGTAGAAAGTTTATACTTTCCATTGCGTAGCATACTAATAAAATGTGTCATTATTTTGTCGGATTTTTAATATAATCCAACATCACCAATAAATTTTCTCGGTACTCTTGATTTGATGCCGCACAAAAACTCATAATTGAAGCTCCCTGACAGATCAGCGATCTCCTCCACGGAGATAGTCTCATTTCCCGATCTTCCGAATATCACGACAGTGTCGCCCTCCTTCACATCCGGAACATCCGAGACATCGATCATGAACTGATCCATGCAAATTCTCCCCCTGATCGGAGCAAAGTGTCCGTTTACAAGCACCCTTCCCTTGTTTGACAGCGATCTTTTCATGCCGTCCGCATATCCCACCGGAACAGTGGCTATGAGCTCCTCCCTGTCCGTGATATATGTACCGCCATAGCTTATCGGAGTGCCTTCAGGGACTTTTTTCAGAAAAGAAATGTGGGAGTGAAACTCCATTGCGGGCTTCAAGCTGACGGTCTTTTCGACCTCCTCTGACGGATAAATTCCGTAGGTCGATATTCCTGATCTGACAAAATCAAGATCTGCGTCCCTCAGCGCAAGTATAGATGCCGAGTTGGCGGCATGGCGGTATTTAAACCTGACTCCCTCTTTTTCAAGCTCATCCACAAAATCAGTAAAGCTTTTAAGCGCTTCTTTCGCATTTGAGAGGTCTTCTTCATCAGCCCTCGCCAAATGCGTAAATATCCCTTCAAGCTCAATGTGTTTAAGCTCTGATATTTTTTTTATGGTCTCTAAGCTCTCTCTTGACGGAACAAAGCCAAGCCTTGACATCCCCGTATCTATCTTGATATGTATTTTTGCTTTTTTTCCTAAAAGATCCGCTATGGTATCGAGCGCCTCCGCCATCCTGTACTCATACACGGTCTGCGATATATCATGTCTGACAACATCATCTAGCCATTCCTCAGACGTGTATCCGAGTATAAGTATCATCTTGTCTATACGGGCAGCCCTGAGTATCATAGCCTCTTCTATCATGGCAACGCCAAAGCCGCACACAAAATCAGACAGTGTTCTCGCCACCTGTATGGCTCCGTGCCCATAAGCATCCGCCTTGACGATAGCCATGAGCATCGTATCCTTTGACAATACCTTTTTTAGTGACAGGATATTGTTTCTGATCGCATTCAGATCGATCTTTGCCATGCATCTTGTGTATTTTTTCTCAGTGTACTCCATTTTTGGTTCCCTCCGCTAAAACCTCAGGTATTCCCGTCAAAAGATCGGACGCCATCAGTGAATATGTACTCAGTCTCTCCGACATTACCTCTGCCGCAAGCCCGTGTATATATACGCCGAGGCATGCCGCTTCAAGAGGCTCCATTCCCTGACCCAAAAGCCCGGCGATCATTCCGGAAAGCACATCTCCTGTTCCGCCGGTCGAAAGACCGTTGTTGCCTGAAACATTTATATAACATGTCTCCCCGTCAGTCACTGCCGTCCTCGCGTCCTTTGCCGCCAATATGCAGTCAAGCTCTCTCGCCGTCTCCATAGCGATACTGACCTGCTGATCAGCGATCTCGGAAACACTCTGACCGGTGATATAGCTCATCTCCTTTAGATGGGGCGTTAGAATAAAGTTCTCTGATAGCTTTGAGGTGATGCCCTTGCAAAGCCTGATCCCGTCCCCGTCTATGACTGTCGGAACAGGTGAGTTTTCTATGACATAGCCCGCTATCTGTTCTGCCGATTCCGAGAGACCGAGCCCGGGTCCCATAACTATCGAATCCGCCCAGTCAACAGCTTCCGGCAGCTCGTCCTCCTCACAAAACAGGATCTCAGGCAAACGTCCCAGCAGAATATCCCTGTTGACGGACGGAGAAACCACCTTCACAAGCCCTGCTCCCATCCTGTAAGACGCGGCTGCCGCAAAATACGCTGCCCCGCACATATTTTCTGACCCTGCGACAACCAAAACGTGACCGTAGTCCCCCTTGTTGCTCCTTTTTTTTCTGCGCGGAAGCCTGTTCGCTATATCTGACGGTTCATAATAAAAAAAAGGTGTGTCCACGGATCTGATGCTCTCCCCGGGAAATCCGATATCAGCCACTATGACCTCACCGGCGTATTCACAGCCGGGAAAAAGGATAAGCCCAAGCTTGTTGACACCAAAGGTTATCGTGACATCAGCGTTTACGGCTATTCCCATGACATGACCGGTGCGGGCATCGATCCCTGACGGGATGTCAAGAGAATATATACATGCGCCGCTTTTGTTCATGTCGGAAATGATCTGTTCATATACATCGGTAATATCTCTTGATAAGCCGACTCCAAACAGAGCGTCGATCATGACATCAAACTCATGATCACCCAGCGCGCTCATCGAGATCACCGGAACATGCGAGCCGACGGCGATCTCTACCTGTTTTTTGGTCTCCTCTGTCATGGAATCCGGATAACCAACGATAGTTATTGCTGCCTTGAAGCCCATCTCATGCAGGATCCTTGCCACGGCAACCCCGTCGCCTCCGTTGTTGCCTGTACCGCATACCGCCAAAAATCTCGCATCCGCACTCTCCCGCTCCATCAAAAGCTTGGCTGCTGTCAGGGCTGCCCTCTCCATCAGTATCAAAGACGGCATCCCTACGACCCCGACAGCATGCTCATCGATTTTTTTTGCTGCCTGTCCGGTATAAAGATATCTCATATCAGCCCTCTTTCCGAAATACTCTGACTTCACTTTGTCACCGTGAATACTAACATTTCTTACAGTATATCAAAAATGATCATAAGCCGCAAGTATGACTTGCATTTCTTTCAAAAAATAGTTATACTACTATAACCATAACCGAGAATAATAACCCATGGTAAAGGAGAGATCAATGCTTTTATCTTGCAATCACATATACAAAGCCTTTGGCGAACGAACGGTTTTAAATGACGCCTCTTTTCATATCAATGACAGAGAAAAATATGCTCTTGTCGGAGAAAACGGTGCCGGCAAATCAACACTCCTAAAGATGATCGTCGGAGAGGAACCTGCAGACAAAGGAGAGATCATTCTCTCAAACGGAGTCAGGACAGGCTATCTTCCGCAGCAGCTTGGATATCATTCCGACAAAACAATATTTGAGGAGCTGTACGCCGTAAGAAGTGATCTTTTGGAGCAGGAACGCGTCCTCGGAGAACTAGAACTAAAAATCGCCGATATTTCAGATACGGACAAGCCCTCACAGAGCGGGACGCAGGATGAGACCTACGAAGCGCTTCTTGAACGTTATCACAGACTGCAGACGGATTTTGAACTAAAGGACGGTTATTCCTACAAGGCAAGGGTGCTTGGGATAATCGACGGTCTTGGTTTTGGCGGGGACAGGATGAACCAGGTCATAAACGAACTCTCCGGCGGACAAAAAACCAGAGTGGCACTCGGAAAACTCCTGATAGAAGCTCCCGACCTGCTGATACTTGATGAGCCTACCAACCATCTTGATATTTCTTCGGTGAGCTGGCTCGAAAAATTTATCTCATCCTTTGCGGGAGCTGTCCTTGTGGTCTCACACGACAGATACTTTCTTGACAGGTTCACTGAGCATGTAATAGAGATAGATAACGGAACACTGCGCTCCTACAAGGGCGACTATACCTCATACACGGCAAAAAAAGAGATCCTTGACACCGCTCTTTTGCACGCTTATGAGAAACAGCAGTTAGAGATAAAGCATCAGGAAAAAGTAATAGAAAAGCTGAGACAGTTTAACCGTGAAAAATCCATCAAAAGAGCGAGAAGCAGGGAAAAGCTCCTTGATAAGATGGAAAAAGCGGAAAAGCCTGTGATGCAGAAAAAAAGCATGCATGTCTCCTTTGAGGCAGCCATAAAAAGCGGCAATGACGTGCTGGGTATAAATGCTCTTAAAAAAAGCTTTGACGGACTCACCCTCTTTCATGATGCCTCATTTGAGATAAAACGCGGTGAAAAGGTCGTGATCATCGGAGATAACGGCACCGGAAAAACCACTCTGCTTCATATGATAAACGGAACAGAAACCATAGATGAAGGAACCATAACCATCGGCACCGGAGTTGAGACGGGATACTATGATCAGGAGCATGGAATACTTCATGATGAAAAAACCCTGTTTGATGAGCTCCACGATGATTATCCCTATCTTGACAACACGGAGATCAGGAATACCCTTGCGGCATTTTTATTCATCGGAGATGACGTATTCAAAAACGTCGGTTCTTTGAGCGGCGGAGAAAAGGGACGGCTGTCTTTGGCAAAGCTCATGCTTTCCGAGGCAAATCTTTTGCTGCTTGATGAGCCCACCAACCACCTTGATATGGTAAGCCTCGAGATACTTGAAACTGCCCTGAACGAATTTGACGGGACTCTTTTATGCGTATCACACGACAGATATTTTATAAACAAAGTAGCAACAAGGGTCATAGAGCTAAAAAACGGAAGATTTTATGATTTTTTGGGCAATTATGACTATTATCTTGAAAAAAGAGACACCATGTACGCAAACGACAGTATAAAAAACAGCTCTCCCGGAGCCGTGTCTTCGACTTTTTCAGACAACACGGCGCAGAAAAAAAATGCCGGGGAAACTGATACAGGCTCATCAAAGGACAAATGGCTTGCGGACAAGGAAAGGGAAACCAACAAAAGACGTCTCCAAAAGGAGTATGATGAAGCTGAAAATACCATAGACAGACTTGAAAATGAATTAAAAGAGATCGATGAGCTTCTCATGGATCCTGATATATGCAGGGATATAGACAGATTAAAGGAGCTTGATGAAAAAAGAAATAAAACTGACACCGCCCTTATGGAAGCGATGTCAGAATGGGAACGTATCGGAGAAGAACTGGAAGCTATATGATAAGTATAGCCACATCCTTTTTACAATACGGAAAAATCTATAGTATGACATTACCAAATCTGATGATCGACTCGGTAACAAGCTTTTTGAACTCATTGGCTGCCTTGACGGCATTGTTTTGAACTTCTTCATGCGTCATGGCGCTGCCGCCGAGTCCCCCTGCCATATTGGTTATACAGGAGACACCGCACACCCACATGCTCATATGCCTTGCAATCACTGCCTCTACCGCAGAGCTCATCCCCACGGCATCAGCGCCAAGTCTTCTGAACATCCTTATCTCGGCCGGTGTCTCATATTGAGGTCCCGTAGTCTGTAAATATATCCCATGCTTGAGAAATATCCTGTTATCCATGGCTGTCTCTTCTATCAGCCTTCTGAGTCTCTTGTCATATATCACATTCATTGACGGAAATCTCGTTCCCCATTCATCCACATTCTCCCCGATGAGAGGTGATGGGACAAAGGATGTGATCTGATCGGTGATCATCATCAGATCCCCCGGCTCAAAACCGGTGTTGATCCCGCCTGCCGCATTGGTGATAAACAGTATCTTGGCTCCAAGCCCTGCCATCACGCGTATGGGCATGACAACATCCTGCATGGAATATCCCTCATAATAATGGAGTCTCCCCTGCATGATAACGACCCTGACATCTCCGATATATCCAAATACAAATCTCCCCTTGTGACCGGGCACCGTTGATACCGGAAACCTGTGAAGATCGCTGTAATTTACAACAGCCTCTGTCTTTATCTCATCGGCAAGTCCGCCGAGCCCGCTCCCAAGCACCAGAGCAAGATCCGGTACAAAATCGGTCGTCCTTCGTATCTGCTGAATATGATAATCAACAACTTCCTTTAGCTTATCCTTTGGCAACATGTTTTATCTCCCTTCTGTCTGTTAAAGCTTGCTGAGTATATGATCTACTATACGGTCTGATATAAAAAATCCACTGTCTGTCAGATGTATCCTGTCATCCTCTGCTTTTATATATCCTTTTCTGACATACTCATCCATGGTCTTATCAGCTGTGTCCGGTACCAAAACACCGTATTTTTCATATATAGCTTTTAGTGATATCCCGTATCCTGTACGAAGCCCTAAAACAATATCCTCCCTCA
>JAGBOK010000021.1 GCA_017633905.1 Eubacterium sp.
GCTTGCGGGACTCATGCCGGTCACATCCTATCGTCAGATAGACAGGATAGTGAGACTGTCAGGAACCGTGCTCCCGGACGCCTTTAGTGAGAAGCTTGACAGCTGCAAAGACTCCGATGAGGATGTGAAAAAATGCTCCATAGACTTCATCAGGCGTCAGATGGAAGAGCTCATATCGCATGGTGTTGACGGTATACATCTGTACTCCATGAACAAGGTAGATATAGCCAAGGCAATCTTCGATTAAGGTAAATTTACTAAGGAGGCATGCAGATATGAAGGACGACAACGAAGGACTGAGCAGATACCTTTCGCCCCTTTCCGTGTGGGCGCTTTCATTCGGAAGCGCTGTCGGGTGGGGCGCTTTTGTAATGCCGGGGACACAGTTCCTGCCATTGGCGGGGCCGCTTGGTACTACAATAGGGCTGTTTATCGGAGCCATCATAATGATAATCCTCGGCAGGAATTATCATTTTCTCATGCAGCGCTATGAGGGCTCGGGCGGTACATTTACCTATACAAGAAAAATATTCAATTCCGATCACGGATTCCTGAGTGCGTGGTTTCTGATACTCGCATATATTTCTATCGCATGGGCAAACCTCACCGCACTCGCTCTCATCACAAGAAGCGTGCTCGGAAGCGTACTGCAATTTGGCTTCCACTACACGCTTGCAGGCTATGATATATACTTCGGAGAGGTATTGTTTCAGCTATGCGTGCTTGCATTGTGTACGCTTATAGTTGCCTTCAGAAAAAGACTTGCCGTCTGGATACAGCTTACCATGGCGCTCATCCTCATATTGGGGATATTGCTGTGTCTCATATTTGTCCTGTCCAACCTCAGAGAAAATACATCGATAAAGCCGCTGTTTAGTCCGGATGGCGGCAGCATAGCATCTCAGATATTTAATATCATCACACTTGCGCCCTGGGCATTTATAGGGTTTGGGTCGGTCTCCCACTCATCGGGAGAATTCAATTTTAACAAAAAGAAAGCCTTCGCCATAATGACTGTAGCGGTCATCACGGGGTACTTTGCGTACACACTGCTCTCAGATATTGCCGTGCTGAATCAACCCCATGTCTACGCGGATTGGGCAGACTATGTCGGTGAGCTGCCTGAGCTTGGCGGACGAGCATCCATGCCCGTGTTCAATTCGCTTCACATGAGCGCAGGAGATATCGGGATCATTGTGATCACGGTAGTTGTATTTGCTGCGATCATCACCGGCATCATAGGAAATATGGTCGCCTCATCAAGACTCATATTCTCAATGGCAAACAACGATATACTTCCTAAGTGGTTCAAAAAACAGGCAGCCGATACTACGCCCTGTAACGCAGTGATTTTTTTGGGACTTGTCTCTGCCGTTATACCATTTTTCGGGCGCACGGCGATCGGATGGATAGTGGATGTCACCTCCATCGGTGCGGTGATCGCATACGGCTATACGTCGATGGCTGCCTACAAGCTCGCAAGGCAGGAGAATAAAACCGGGGTAAAGATCACCGGGCTCATAGGAGTCGTACTTGCGATAGTATTCGGCGCTTTTTTGATGATACCGAATCTTGTATCCACCAGTTCCCTCTCACCGGAGTCCTATCTGATACTCACCGCATGGAGCATATTGGGCTTTCTTTATTTCAGATTCGTATTTACAAGGGATGAGAGAAGGCGCTTCGGAAGATCGACGGTAGTGTGGCTTGTGCTTTTATTTATCATTTTCTTTACATCTTTGATGTGGATGAGGCAGCAGACATATAGAAATGTCGAGAACTCCATGACGGATATCAATAAACACTATATAGAGACCATGGAAGAAAACGGCATGGATCCGGGAGAGATCCCCGAGGCAGAGCTAAAGGAGTACATGAGTGAGGAGGTCAGCGACATCGGCGGTACACTCACCTTCAATGCGCTGGTGCAGATGGCGCTCATCGTCGTAGCCATCATCATCATGATCAGCGTCTACACACTGATACTTCGCAGAGGACGCCAGTCAGAGATAGAAAAGCTGAAGGCAGAGGAGAATTCCAAGGCGAAGAGCGTTTTTCTGTCCAACATGTCACACGACATCCGCACGCCCATGAACGCCATCATCGGATATATCAATCTGTCCAAAAAAGAGGACATTACTTTAGAAGAGCTAAAGGAGTACATGGACAAGATCGAAGGCTCGTCGGGGCATCTTCTTGCGCTCATCAATGACGTACTCGAAATGAGCCGCATCGAGAGCGGCAAGATGGAGCTTGAACCTATAGAGACCAATATAGTGAAAATGATGGATGATGTCAGGGATATGTTCACCACACAGATGAGTGAGAAAAAGATCAACTACACGGTGGTCAGCGAGAATATATCGGATCCGGTCGTTTTCTGTGACAAGAACAGACTAAACAGAGTGCTTCTAAACCTCATCAGCAATGCGTACAAGTTCACACCGGAGGGCGGAGAGGTATCGGTAAAGCTATGCGAGATAAACGAAGGCGCGGCGGCAGGCACCGTGACTTTAGAGGAGCATGATGAGGTGCAGGGTGAGCTCACGCAGACCCCTGTAAAATATGGATTTTATGAGTTGAGGGTAAAGGATTCCGGGATCGGGATGACGGAGGAATTCGCCGCCAGGGTATTTGAGGCGTTCGAGAGGGAGCGAACCTCGACTGTCAGCGGCATACAGGGTACGGGACTCGGCATGGCGATCACCAAGAGCATAGTTGATCTCATGGGCGGTACCATAGATGTCGATTCCAGAGTAGGAGAGGGAACTGAGTTCATAGTCCATTTCCCGCTCGAGGTTGTGGAGAAAAATGAAAGCGATGAGGAGAATTCAGGAATTGCGGGTATTGGTGATGATAATGAAAATGAGACTGATTTTACGGGAAGAAGACTTCTGCTCGTCGAAGATATGGATATAAACAGAGAGATCGCGACCATGATACTCGTCCGGATGGGCTTTGAGATAGAGACTGCGGTCGATGGTGCCGAGGCGGTACAGAAGGTAAGAGCAGCAGAGAGCGGATATTTTGACGCGGTGCTCATGGATATACAGATGCCTGTCATGGATGGCTATGAGGCTACGCAGATGATCAGAGCCGGAGAAGAAAACAGTGATATTCCTATCATTGCCATGACGGCGAACGCATTTTCCGAGGATATCAAAAAAGCTCACGACTCCGGCATGAACGGGCATGTTGCAAAGCCGATAGACATAGGAGAGCTGAGCAGAACTCTCTCAGAAGTTATCAGATAAACGATTGTTACCATCCACGGCTGTCACCTTGCAAGGCACAGCTATCAGCCGTGAATAGTAACAATAAATGATCATCTCCCTGTCGGCGCTGCCTCCTTCACATCACCGTCGTGGTAGATGTGATATCCGTCCTTGCCGCGGTTCTTGACGTAGAGGACGGAGTTATCTGCTTTTTCAAAAAGATCAGTGTACTCCTCGTATGTATTTTTCATGATCACGGCGCCTATCGACATGGTGACACGGTTCAAATGCTCATCATCAGCAAAGGTCATTTTGAGCTGGTTCTTCAGATTGCTGAGCACGGTGTTCAGAGCGGCTTCATTGTCAAACTCCGGCAAAAAAGCGATAAACTCATCTCCGCCGAATCTGCAAAGCACTGCCCTTTCTATGCTTTCCATTATTTTTTCAAAAACACGGCTAAAGCTTACCAGTGCTCTGTCTCCCTCAGAGTGTCCGAATTTGTCATTGACTTCCTTGAAGTTGTCAAGATCCACGATGATCAGTGCGCAGAGTCTGCGCTGCTGGACAACATATTTGACGTATGCCTTTTGCAGATACATCTTGTTCCAAAGACCTGTCATCTTGTCGGTGTAGGCTTCCCGCTCCTTGTCAAGTATGACCAGTTTGTCGGAGAAGGTGGTTCCCATGTGCCAGTTGATGAGTATACTGATCATTAATCCGACCACAAATATCAACAGATATTCGAGAGTATAGCTGAGAGCGTGAGCCCTGAACCATACAAAGGATGTCTCTGTGGGTATATAGGATGACCAGTGATCAGCAGACAGCCAGACGCCGGCTATCATTCCCACATAGGATACCGCGGATGTTATGAGATATATTTTTCTCTCACAGTAGAGGAGGCTTAGGAGCGGCGGCGCAAACATAATAAGAATGATATTTATATTTGCCGCCCGCATATAGACAAACAGGATATCCAATCCGATCAGAACGAAATATCTGGCAAGCTGTGAGTCGGGAGCTTTTCTGATGATCACGGAATGAGTCACTGCAAGAACCAGAGTAATGAGCATGATTATAAGACATGAGAGATATGTCTGTGAGGTGAATACCCCGAGCAGGATAAACAGCGCAATGAGAGGACCTGCCGGTGTAGACAGCCACAGCACCACATTAAGAACCTTGTTTATTATCTTGTTGTTCTCCTTTAGAAAACGGTCATAGCTGTATTGACCTGAAGTCTGGTCAGGGATATATTCCTCATGCATACCTTGTTCTCCTTGCATATTACTATTCACGGTAACAGTATATCATATA
>JAGBOK010000148.1 GCA_017633905.1 Eubacterium sp.
ACCATGGTTGAAACAGTGAAAAGACAGCAGTGGGCATTGCTAAATGATTGTCTGAACAGTGCACTTCCGAGGGAAGTTCTTATAGAAAGATCAATATTAAAGTAATAATTCTGTGGATTCGATTATAGGGTTAGAATTCAATATAAAAGGTGAGAGATGACAATTTTTAATGTGTATCCATAACGCAGATTAAAGAGTTGAGTCGTTGCTGAAATCTGATATCAAATAGTAAAAATATGGAGGCAATTAATATGAATAAGAAATGGTTCATATTTTCAATTATATTGTTATTTGTTTTATCTTGTGTAATGCTTTTTGATACAAAGATCAGCATGTCAAAAAACGTGACAAATAAAGCTTACAAAGCTTATGCGTCAGGAATAAACAGTGGGAAAATAGAATATGATGATTCTTCAAGGTATAGTTTATATGATGTGAATAATGACGGGGTCAATGAATTAATTGCTATATATAACGATTACAAAATGATCGTTTGGACATATAAAAATGGAAGAATAAAACGATTATTCACGCATGAAGATACAGTGATTTCCGGATTCTCCTTTCAGAAAAAGAATAAGTACATTTGGACATTTGGAGAGGGAGATGGGGCAGCATACACAAAGTATGCCGTAAAAAGAAAAAAACTGATAATGAAGGTGAATTACTACACATATTGGGAGGGAGAAAAAATACATGCTGCCATGTATGGCAGATCTCATAAATCAAAAAAAATCTCAATAAAAAAGTTCAAAAGTATTGAAAAAAAATTTAAAAAATTCCCCAAGGTTATGCCGGTTAGTATAGAGCGAAATGCATTGATACGGATATTGGAAAAAGGTAGTTGTGAAAAGGTCTTAAAGAAGTACCTAAAACTATTAGTAAAAAAGAAGTATCGATACAGAATAGACAAAAATGGAGTGATAAAAAACCAAGCACGTTTTGCGATTAGTGATTTGAATGCCGATGGAATTCCTGAATTGCTCATTGATCCTGACGGATCAATAGCAGGTAATAATAATCTGTATTATACATATCAAGATGGGAAATTGATCAAACTTGATTTATCAGAGGTTGATTATCCGGTTTGGGGGGAGTTGTTAGTTTCAGCAGAAAGAAAGTCATATTGTTTTTTCAGAGGAGGAATGGGATTTAATGATGATAGCGGTGAACCAGTGATGCCATATACATATCTGGAATATGTAATAGAAGGAAATAAAATTATAAATAAGCATTCTTTCTCTGCATATCATTATGAAAACAGGGATATTTGGAAATGCTACATGGACGATGAGGAATGTAGTTATGAAGATGTCTATAAAAAAGCTGTAGATACTTTTTCGGATGCTGTAGTATTTTTTGATAATACTAAGGCAAACCGTATGGTAAACGGACTGTATTGTTAAAAAATGAACAGTGTTTTAAGTTATGCAAAACATACAATAAGAAAAGGAGGACATCAACATGAGAAGCAACACATCAAGTGTCTTTGCAAGGAAAGCATTGGCCTTGGGGCTTGCGATCGCCATTGCCGCGACCGGTCCCGTCATGAGCCCGAAGACAAGTGTGTCTGAGGCGAAAAAAGCAAAGAGCGTGACTGTAGACACGCAGAAGGAGTTGAAAAAGGCCTTAAAGAAAAATGCAGGGACTATCGTCATCGGGAAAAAAGCCAAAGATCTGACCATTCCGTCCGGCAACTATGGAAAAACAACTCTGGTAGTAAACTCACCGAAAGCGGCTATCACGAATAACGGTAAGTTCAAATCAATTAAAATCAAGGGGAATGCGGCAAAGGCATGGACAGAAAAGAGCAAGGCTAAAAACAACATAACCATAAGCTCCCAAAAACCGATAGACCTTAAGGTAGATGCTAAAGCACAGGTCGGAAATCTGATCATAAACGGCTCAGGGGAAACAGAGAGTAATATCAGCGTATCCGGAAAGGTCGGCAATGTAACTGTAAAAGGAAGCATGTCCGTAAATATCACTGCTGAGGGAAGCGGCAAGGTTTCAAAGGTCGTGATCAGCGCATCAGTTACGGTAAGCATTGATGCAAACGGAAAAAGCTCTGTGACCAAAATAGATATATCGGCAAGCGGAGCCGATATCGGTATCACAGCATCAGGAAGTTCGACTATCGGAACAGTTGATATCAAGGCAAGCACCGGAACCGGTGATAGTAAAACAAAGGTCGAGATAAAGGCAGGCGATACTGCCAAGGTGGACAACGTAAAGACAGCAGCTGAGAACGTAGATGTAGCTGTAGTGTCCGATGGCGAGTCTACCGTATCAAACGTAAAGGTTGAAGGAAACGGCTCAGTAACCGTATCGGGAGATTCTAAAAATGTCACGACCGTGGACGTAAAGGATGCGGGAGAAAATGCGAAGGTAACGGTAAACACCCCTGCCGTAAAGGTAGAGGCAGGAGATACAACACCTGTTAAAGATATCGTAGAAAACCGGTCAGGTCAGGATATAGAGACAACCGTGACCAAGCCTGATGGAACTACAGAGACAGTTAAGCAGCCATCAACAGGAGGAAATACTCCGACAGCTACGCAGGCACCTGTTGCAACACAGGCACCGGCAGCAACTGCTGCACCCGCAGTACCCACAGCACCTCAGGGTTCAGCAGATCCGGCAGCCTCATCAGGCGGCTCAGGCGGCGGCGGTGGATCGTCAGGCGGCGGTGGTTCGTCAAGTGGTGGTTCGTCCTCAGGCGGCGGCGGTGGAGGTAGCACCACGCCTTCAGGTGGAGGAAATGGCGGTTCATCATCCGGTAATAAACCCAAAGCGACACAGACACCTGTGCCATCACGTTCCACAATAACAGATGCTAATATAACTTACTATGATGATGTTTCTGATACAGCAAAACAATTCAAGTTTGATATTGATTCAGTATTTACAATCAAAAAGAATGAAAATAATATAGCATACTTTGGTTTAAAGAATGGCAGTAGTGAATATACTATAGATAGCATACATATGCTTAGGACAGAATTCTATAAAGGTACACAAAAGAATGCTGTTAGAAGAACTCAAGAAGTATATCAAACAGTAGCACATGGAAATAAGTGGTTGTTTTCTGCCAATCTTGGAAAAAAGAGCATCGACTTTGACAAGATCAATGTAAAAATCGGGACGTATAGTAGTGCAGAAAAAACCGGTGATGATTATTTACAGGATGGCGATATGACACCGATTATTGCAGATACCAAGATGATCCCCGATGGTGACGGTGGGTTTAAGATTCAAGTAAAAGCAAAGAAGAATGTTGCTATGGATCTTGGATATGCGGCTTGTCAGGTCGTCATAAAGCGAGGAGGTAAGCCGATCGATGTAGTAGAAATAAATGCAACCGAAGGACAAAGTAAAGTAGAAGTTGATGCATCAGGTATAGTTACATTTATAAGCGATTCTGGCAATTCAGAATATCAGTCCACGGATTCTGTTGAGGTATATGCTTTCTATGGATATCGATATTATGTGAGTGTGTATGAGGATGATAGTCCTGTTAAGGATGTAGATTTCCATGGCGAGAAGATCATAAATACGGTTGATGGAGGTGACTATACCAAGTTAACATCTGAACTGATATATAATGAAGGTGAAAAACATTTTCTTCGGAAGTACACCAACACTTCGGGGAAGGATCTGGAGCTTTATCCCCAATTGTATTTATATAAAAATGAAATTAATATTCCTTGGAACAACAATCACAATCGGGCAACTATATACCTGCCGGTAGGAAAATCCATTTATATTGATTATGGAATGGTGGTAGATAATAGGATCTCAACGACAGTATACGATTCCTTCAAGACACTTGTTAGGGTTCATGAAGCTGATACCTCATTTGCCGAGTCACAAATAGAAGCAAATGATATAACATTGGAGAAAGAAATATCCCATAATAGTCCAAGAATATTTCTCAGGGTTGAAGTTCCGTTTAGTACAGTGGCTCCGGATGAAAAGAGCATATGCTTGCAGATTGAGATGAGAGATGGTGACGTGGTAAAGGGTGTGATTTGTATGGAGAATATGATGGCATTAAGCACTACTGATGTGTATCAAGGGGATTTTTCAATTAGCCTTGATGAATACTATTTTAAATCCCGAGGACTGGACTTTGATACGGTTAAGGATTATACATATGAGGCGAAGGTACTCTACTGCACACGTCTTCCCGAAGGTCGTGCGGCGAAGATGCAGAGCCTGTCTGCAGGAAACAAGATTCATATAGTAGATGATAACTGGAATGAAGTTTATACCATGGATTATAAAAAAGATGATTTTGGTAACATTATAATATCAAACACCGGAGCCAAGGCATATGATTTAGGTACTCTCAAAGATAATTACGGACCAGAAGTATACTATTATAAGAATACAAATTTAGTTGGATATATAAGCAGCGATGATTATTTTTTGCCTCTTCCCGGCAAAAGTATTGTTTCGATTGGTCCAAGTATTGAAAGTATTTTTGGTGGTGAATATGATGATTGTAGAATTGTAGTACATGCTCATGAGACAACAGAGATGCTTGGAGGAATTACCGCTACAGCGACACTTCAGGAAGGGGGTGTGGTTTCTGTCAATTTCAAAAACAACGGGTCAAAATATGCTCGTATCGGACAATATCAATTAGTTCTAAAAGATGCTAATGGGAATATAGTTCATACAGAGAACTATTGCGGTGATAATAGAGTTGGTGAATATCGACCCGGTTATGATTATGGTACAGAAAAATATGTGTTATATTCAAATGGTGGAGATTTTAGTGGTAGGGATTCATTGGATTTCTTTGATCTTCCGGCGGGAGGAACAATTACAGATAAGACTGAAGTCTACCTCGATGAAAAATTTTTAGATCAGGTTGCGAGCATTGACATAAATGTCATCAGTTGGACACGATAATACACATTAGATATTATACATGCGGGATGAAATATATCATCCCGCATATTGATGTCGCATTACACTCGAACCCGTTCAACCTTGATGATGGAAAAAAAGTTGTGTTAAAGGATGGGATAGTTGCAACTTATTTTGGGAAGATCACACAAGACCATATGTTTTAAATGATCATGAAGGAGGCGATTTTATGAAAAAACGAATAGTAAGCTTATTAGTAATACCATTATTGTTAGTCTTCTTATTACCGATAACTATTGAGGCAAAAAATCAATATAGAGTCAAAGAAAAATATATCGGAGAGCTTGGAAAAAAGTTTTGTGCAATGAAAGAAAAATATGGCTGGGAATTAAGTGAAGGAGAGTATATTAGAGCAGGATGGTTTGAGTACAGATTTCCAAAAAAACAGTTAGTATTCTATTTTGATTCTGATTATAATTTAAATATGACGGAAAACTCAAAGTGTTCACATATAATAAGTACTACAAAACGCCTCATTAATGGGATGAAAAAAAACTCTAAGAAAATTACTCTAAGAAAATTCATAAAGAGGCTTTACTCGAAAGGGACTAAACCAAAATGGAGAATTAGTGGTCAGGTTGGAAGTGAAGTATGGATTCATTTATATGGTAAGAATAAGAAGAAATATACGCTTGTTATTTTTTTGAGTAAGTCATATGATAGAAAAAAAGACACATTGAATGAAGTGATAACCAAAAAAACAGGTATGGAGATTGTTTCAAGTTTTGTGTAAAAAAGAAATAGATATGTGAGAATAGGGTATGAGTGTTTTCTCGGGCTCATACTCCGGCATTTGTCACATCACCTTCCATTCGTTCAGCGTCCTGATCCCGCTGTCGAAGTTGGCACCGATCTTTATGAGAGTTCTGGGGTCAGCTGCATAAGGAGTCGCATAGCCCTGTTCTTCTATCTGGGCGAGAGCCTCATCTGCCGAAGTGTCTCTCTTGAACTCGATGATGTATACATAGTCATCCGTCTCCACTACGATGTCAGCACGTCCCTTGGCAGTGTGTACCTCTGTGTGGACGAACTGACCAAGCAGTGTGAAGGTCAGGTAAGCGACGTTCTGGAAGTTCTGTTCTATGATTTTTTCTGCGTCTTTATCCGTCGGATATGGGAGAGATGCATATAAAGCGGTGAATCTGTCCCTAAGTCCGTCTGTGTTGCCACGTTTGATGTCGATACCAAACGACCTGATATCCAACGGTCTTGGTTCATCTTTACAGGAAAGATATATTTTTATCAGGCTGTTTATAAATCCGTACTTAACTTCCTCATTGGGGTAACTGAGTTCATAGCTTCTAAAATCCCTGTCATAGGAAACTATGGTCAGATAACCTGACTGATACAAAAGCGGCACCGGATCCGGATTGTCATCGCGGTAGTCTTTAAGCGTGGCTTCATCCGCATATACTTCGCCCTCCGTGATCTTCTTGAAATCATAGTTTCCCTTTTTTATCTTTTCTATCAAAAATGTAGGAGTACCCGTTTCAAACCACCAGAAGCCGAATTCTTTCTTATTGAGTGCATTAAGCAGAGAGAACGGGTTATACACTCCTTCAGTATTTTGGTGGAAATGATAACCGTCATACATTCTTTTTAACTCTTTATAGCACTCATCTGTAGTAAGATCATTTTTATTCGCAACAGTTCCAACAAGACTGTCAAAATTATCATGGATCTCAGCCTCAGTTATGCCGCAGATAGAAGAGAAATCCTCGTCCATGGAAATATCATCCAGATGATTCAGATCACTGAATATACTCACCTTGGAGAACTTTGTCACGCCTGTAAGAAATGAAAATCTGATATATTCATCATAGCTTTTTAGCGTAGAGAAAAAGCCTTTAAACACAGCCTTGTCATACTCCAGTCTCTCAGCAGTTCCGCCGTTTTCAAGGAGCGGTTTGTCATATTCGTCAACAAGGACAACAACTGTTTTTTCGGTGTCTTTATATACTTTTTCAATAAGGTATTGAAATCTTGCTGCAAGAGTAGTTCTTATCTCATCTTTGTTTACTCCGTACTCTTCTTCCCAAGATCTCAAAGAATCACTAAGTACTCTTTCTATGCCGCCCTCTTCCCTAAAATTCTCTTTGTTAAAATCAAAGTAAAAAACAGGATGTGGTTCCCAATCGCCCTCAAGCTCATCTATCTTAAGACCTGCAAAAAGATCCCTTTTCCCTTCCCAATAGGCTTTTAGCGCAGAGAGAAACAGGCTCTTGCCGAACCGTCTGGGACGGCTTAAGAAAAAAGCCCTTCCATTGCCATGGGCGAGTTTATATATGTACTCAGTCTTATCGATATAAATAAAACCATCCTTTATCAGACTCTCAAAATTCTGTATGCCTATCGGCAATCGTATATCAGACATTTTCTACACCTCCCGGATTATTGTATAAATTATCTCACAAATGAGGATAAAAGTCAATTTTTATATCGTGATCCCGCATTATACTGTGTTAATGCTGTCAATGATGAAAAAATCATTGCGGTGAGATAAAATTTATGCTAATATAATGCATATATCACATGTATGAGGAGGATCGCCATGGGTGTTTATCTCAATCCGGGGAATGCCGGCTTCAAATCAGCCAGAGCCGGTAAATACGTCGATAAAAGTGGGTTGATCGCTGTAGTTAATGATACTATCGGAAAAGATTATAAACTCAGTTGTATCAGTCGTGCAAGACGATTTGGAAAGTCATATGCAGCAAAGATGCTCTGTGCGTACTATGACAGAAGCGTGGATTCATCTGATCTTTTTGATGATCTTGAGATCGCAAAGGACCCTTCATATAAGGAACATCTGAATAAATACAACGTGATATATCTCGATATCACAGGCTTTATCGGTGAAGTAGGTATCAAAAACACTGTTTCATCCATACGGGATTCAGTAATCAGTGAACTAAAAAACACTTATCCGGAGTTGTCCGAAACTACAATGCTTAGCAGTGCGCTGGCTGAGGTTGTAGAAAGATTTGATCCGGAACACAAGTTTATCGCTATTATAGATGAATGGGATGCCATCATCAGAACAAAAAGAGCGACTGAAGAAGATCAGTGGACTTATCTTGAATTTCTTCGCTCCCTTTTCAAAAACAGCGGTTTGACGGACAAGGTATTTGCGGCAGCTTATATGACCGGTATTCTCCCGATCAAGAAAGATGGCTCGCAGTCTGCAATCTCTGAATTCAGAGAGTATACTATGCTTAATCCCCGCAATTTTGAAAAATACTTTGGATTCACCGATACGGATGTCCGTGATCTGTGTGATGAATACGGAGTAAGTTTTGAAGAAATGAAAAGATGGTACGACGGCTATTCTTTTAAAACAGTAAAATCAGTCTACAATCCGAACTCCGTGATGCAGGCTTTGACCAATAAAAGCATCGAATCCTACTGGGCCATGTCGTCTTCAGCTACCGGTCTGCTTGATTATATCAATATGGATTTTGACGGTCTCTCTGATGCAGCGGCTGATCTTTTGGCGGGGAAAAGACTGCATGTGGAAACCGGAGATTTTCAAAATGATACAACATCCTTTACTTCAAAAGACGATGTGCTGACCATCCTGATACATTACGGATATCTTTCGTATGACAGTGAAAGCAAAACTGTTTGCATACCGAACGAAGAGATAAAAATAGAGTTTGCAAGAACGATAAAAAAGGTTAAAAATAAAAAGACGCTGGAACGAGTGAAAGAGAGCATAAAGCTTATCGAAGATACTGCAGCAGGGAATGCCGGAGAGGTCGCCAGGCAGATAGAAAAGCTCCACAGGCAGGAATGCACACCGCTTCACTACAACCGTGAAGCATCGCTCAGGTCTGTGATCAAGATGGCTTACTTCGCATACAGGGATTATTATTTACAGTTCGAGGAATTGCCCGGAGGAAACGGATACGCAGATATAGTTTTTATTCCTAAAAAATACACGGATTACCCAGCGCTCATAGTAGAATTAAAGTGGGAGGACTCACCGGAAACGGCTATCAATCAGATAAAAAACAAGCACTATCCGGATGCCCTGAAGGACTATGATGGAGATATCCTTCTCGTAGGGATCAGTTACGATAAAGACGACGATGAAAAACATCACAAGTGCGTGATAGAGGTGTTGTGATCTGCAATGCTGTATTTGATGCAGCATCAAAAAATGCTGATCGGTACGATTTGGAACCGGAATATTTCCATAAAAATATAGTTATATGAAAGGAAAGACAAAACATGAAAAAATATTTAATTAATATTAAAAAAATGACAGGATCAGTTCTTGTCTTTTCTTTATTTATAATATCAATAGCCGGATGTGGGGCTGCCGGCAATAATGCTTCTGATGAGCCACAGGTGAGCGAAGAAGCGATGGTGAGTGCCGCCCCTGATACAGAGGATAAGGATGCAGAAAAAGATACCGCTCCTGAAGACGAAAAAAATGATGAAGAAAACAGTGCTGATGGTAAAGGACTTCGATATCAGGAATATGCGAATATGTCTGCGGACGAGATCGTCCGGGGATTGACGCCTGAGCAAAAAGCGGCACAGATGGTGATCCCGGCATGTTACAATACAAATGAGGAACAGATGCAGGACAACGACTATGGGAGTGTATTAAACCGTATGCCGCTCGATCACGAGGGGTGGAGTGCCTATGTTGACGGTATGCAGCGGGCGGCGACCGAGTCCGATGCGGGTGTGCCGTTCATCTACGGTCAGGACGATGTGCATGGTGTCAATGCTGCGCTGAATACGGTGATATTCCCCCACAACATCGGGATCGGCGCTGCAAATGACGAGGAGCTGACCTATCGTATGGGACAGATAACCGCCGATGAGGCACTGCTCTGTCATATGATCTGGAACTATGCGCCCTGTCTGGCTCAGTCCGTGGATCCTCGCTGGGGACGTACCTATGAGAGCTATGGTTCTGATCTTGATATGATAAAAAAACTCGGCACGGCATATACGAAAGGTCTGATCGACGGCGGAGTGATCGCCTGCCCGAAGCATTTTTTTGGGGATGGAAACGTAGAATACGGAACAGGTGAAAAAACAGAAACAAATATGCTGATCGATCGTGGAAATGCGACTTTGTCAGATGAGCAGATCGACAAATTGTTAGCTGTTTATCAGGCGCAGATCGATGCCGGAGCGCAGACGATCATGATCAGCCATTCGGCATTGAACGGCGTCAAGATGCATGAGAATAAAAAATACATTGAGAAGCTAAAAAAAGAAATGGGCTTTAACGGGTTTATCGTAAGCGACTGGAATTCAATTCAGAATACATCGCCGTCCACCTATTATGACCAGGTTGTGACGGCAGTAAATGCCGGGATCGATATGCTGATGGAACCGGACAGATATGATGAAGCGATTGGTATCATCGTAGAGGCTGTAGAAAATGGAGATATCACGGAGGATCGGCTGAATGATGCGGTCACAAGAATACTGCAGGTCAAACTGGATGCAGGTGTCATAGCGGATCCTTTTTTTGAAAAGGTGGAGACCAAACAACAGGAGACCGGATCCGATGAGTACCGCGATGTAGCGGAAAAGCTCGTTGAAAAAAGCCAGGTACTGATCAAAAACAAGGAAGGTATTTTGCCCTTTAAAAAGGGAACAAAGATTTATATAACAGGGCCTGCGGCAGATGATAAAAATGTCCAGTGCGGAGGCTGGACGATCGACTGGAATGAGAGCTCCATAAAGGATATTCCCGGAGTTACAACGATCGAGGATGGATTGGAGGATGCAGCGGAAGAATACGGTCTGACAATTTATGATGACGAGGAGGACGCATCCAAGGCAGATGTGGTATTGCTCGTAGTCGGAGAGCGTTCGTATGCCGAGTGGTACGGGGATGCAAAAAACATGGATCTGTGCGGTGATCTCGGACTCGAGGAGAACGCGGATGCCATGGAAGAGGCTAAAAAACTCGGAAAGCCGATCGTTACCTGTATCGTTGCCGGCCGCAATGTTTTCATCGAAAAATACATTAATGACTGGGATGCGGTCGTGATGAGCTATCTGCCGGGCTCCGAAGGACAGGGCGTCGCAAATGTGCTCTGCGGCGGTGCCGAATTTACAGGCCGTCTCCCAAGTCCGTGGTACAGGGATACCAAACAGATAGGCTCCAAACGACCATGGCTGAAGGCGGGATATGGGTTGTGATCTCCGGGTTATTATATCCATTCAAAAGCATACATTTCGTATTTGTCATAATCGAAATCGTGTAAAGTATTTATCTCAAAGGGCTTCTTTTTACCGGGCTTTATTTTATCAATATATGTATTGTCACCACCAATTATCTTGCCTTTTTATACATCAGTATCGCTACGGAGACGTTATCTGTTTTTTTAGATGAATTGTTGGCAAGGATTCCGGTTATTTTTTCCCCTATCAGGGATTTTTGTATGCTTACCTTTGAAATTTTGAACTCTGACATCGGGATATTATCCTCATCGGGAATAAATGTGTCAGTAAATCCATCTACTTCAAACTCCAGCTTTGAGTATTTCCTTTTGCAGAGCTTCTTTAAGCTCTGAGACATTTAAATATCTGGCTGTGGCATCCATGCTTGTGCATTTTTCTATGATACTTTTAAGTCTCCCTGTATAGATCATTTCATTAGGATAGTGCCCTGTAAGCATTACATTACATGCGACTAATGACACAATTTTTCCATTGAAATAAAGTAAAATCTATGTTACTATATAAAAATATGAATGTCATATAGCAAAGAGTGGTATCAGATTTTACACCGGACTGAACGGTCTGAAAAGGAGGTAATTATGAGAGCAATTAAAAGATTAGTAGCAGTTTTATGTATGGCGGCACTTTTTTTCACAACTCCTGCCATTGCACTTGCCGCAGAGAGTGCAGCCAACCTGACAGAGCTTGCAAGGATCTTCAACGAGCATGCGATGAAGCGTGATACATCTGAATTCGTGGTGGGATACACCGGCAAGGATTCTGATATCTACAAGGCGTTTGATGATAATTGGACCTTTTTTACGACTCTTATAGCAACACTTGTTGATGATCCGGCGACCTCGGATGATGCGGATTACATCGCAGGTACTATCAACCTTTCATCAGATAATTTCAATTATGAAGTGGATATGGATAACAATATCACATTCAAGCCTGCTTACTTTGAGACGCTCTCACAGACCGCACAGGTAAACGGCAGGATCCCGCAGATCCTTGCAGAGCTCGGTGTGAGCACGATGTCAAACTATGACAAGGTAAAAACGATACATGATTATGTCTGCGACCTCATAACCTATGATAACACAGAGGGCGATGATACGGTATCTTCCATGTATGGTGCTCTTTTTAACAGAAGAGCGCTTTGCAACAGCTATGCTCTTTGCATGTACAAGCTCCTCGTCGAGGCAGGCGTTCCGTGTAAATTTATCGGCGGGACGGCAGGCAGCGGAAGAGATGCCGGCGGGCATGCCTGGAACATAGTTGCTCTCGGTGACAAGTGGTACAACCTCGATGCGACCTGGGATGACGGAGAAGAACAGGGTACCAATTATGATTATTTTCTAAAAGGGAGTCTGGACTTCGATGAAGCAGATCCAAGCGAAGTGCATGATATGGATGCACCGTATAAAAAAGCTCCATTCTCGACTGCGTTTCCTATCGCAAAGTCGGCATTCAATCCGACCCTGATGAGTGATGTAAACAATGTGATCACGATTGGCGGAACAGCATCAGGAGTCTCATCCGAAACTTCCTACAAGCTTTCGGATATCGTAGAAGGAAAATATCCCGGATCAGGGAAATTCTCCATCAAGAAAAATAAGAAAGATGATCTGCAGCTTTTTATAGTAAAGGGCACCGAAGATCTGATATCAAGCGTCACATACAAGGTGACCAAGGGCAGCGCAAAGGTAAAGATCATTAAAAATTACGGTATTCTTTCCGATGAGGGCGAGTATTTTACCGACCTTGAGATCGAAGGGAAGAAAAAGGGAGCCGTAAATATAAAGATAACACTGAATCTATACAACGGTCAGTCACTAAGCTATACCTTCAAGGGGAAGGTAAAATAATACTAAGGAAACGCTGATATAATCAGTGTTTCCCTAAATCACCAGCCGTAAACAGCAACCTTAATAAAAAGAAAGATCTGCGAGCAGTTTAGTACAACGAAGACATCTTTGCGACAACCGGAGGTGAACACATGCATTTTATAAAAGTCATAATAACCATATTGATCTCGAGTATTTCACTAAACGGTACACCAAGGGATACATCTGTCAATATGGGTGCGCTATTATCACTTGCGGGCAGAAGCATACAGGCAGAGGTCGTTCCTACTGCCATTCCCGAACCGGGCTATACTGAAACACCTGTAGACACGGCTCTGCCGGAAACAACGGCAGAACCCTCACCTACACCTGATCAGGTGATCGCAATGACGGTGACAGAGTCGCCGCAGACTATGGTTCTCGGGCAGACAGTTGATGTCACACGGTTCAAGTTGAATGTGGTATATGTGAGCGGAGCATCACAGATCGTCACACCCGAGAGTGTCACTCTCGACACATCACACACCGGAATGCAGATCGCGGCGCTTTACTATGGGGGTTCCACGGTGAGCACCACCGTTCAGATTCTGCCAAGAAGCCCGCAGGGACTTAAGCTTAGTGAGGGCACCATGAACTCGGTGCGCCTGTCATGGGACAGACTTGATGAAGCCATCAGGTATCAGGTCGAGTTAAAGAAAAATGCGTCAGATCCCTATACACTGATAGAAACCACGACTGAACCGACGAGAGTCTTTACTGATATGACACAGGGGCAGCTCTGGTATGTGCGCATACGGGCAGTCTCTGAGGATGGATATAATGCCGCTGACGGGACATACAGCGTGGTGAGTGGTGAGAGCGCATATTCGGCAGAATTCGCCATAGCGCCGAGACCAAACGATATGAACGGCCTCATCAGCGCAAAAAAAATATACAGAAAGAGTATGACACTTGCATGGGATCCGGTCGTGGGAGCAACCGGATACAAGATCTATTACCGCCTGAGCACTGAGGACGAATATTCTGTAGCGGGGACATCCGCAGAGACCAAATACAAGGTGACAGGGCTCAAAGCCGGATGTGATTATTATTTCAAGATAGCTCCTTTTGCGGCGCAGCAGGAGAATGAAGGCGGTTCATCACCGGAGAGCTATTACGGGACGGCGCCCTCGCTCCCGACGATCACCGCAAGGGGCGGAGAAGGTCTGATCCGTGTAAACTACACGGGAGGAAAGTCCGCCGACGAGGTGAAGCTTTTTATTTCCGAGGAAGAGGACGGCGAATACACTCTGGCATATACCTTCAAGTCGCCGCAGTTCAAGGTCACGTCCATACATGATCTCGAGGATGATACGACATATTATGTCAAGCTGGTCGCAGAGCGCACCGTATCCGACATTTTAGTATCATGTGAGTCAGATATAGAAGAGGTGAGCACGGGCGAGGTATCATCGACCTCCACCGATCCAAAGCTTTACAAGACGAAGAAAAAATTCATGAAATCGCCTGCGGTAAAGAATTACAAGGATTTCAAGAAGGCACTTAACTACAAAAAAAGCTTCCCGATACCCGGCATGATAAACACCAATGCCGGCGGCTTCAACGCCTCCAACATGGTGCCGCAGAGCATGACGATGTACGGGAGTTATCTTCTGATCACTGCCTATGACATAGGAAAGACCAACGACTCCGTGATATATGTGCTGAACAAGTCATCAAGGGAGCTTCTCACACTGATACTGCTGCCGCACAAGGGGCATGTCGGCGGCATCACATCAGACGGAACCAATATATGGCTTGCCTATGGGAAAAAGCTCCAGTGTTTCAAGGGCAAGGTAATATCAGATGCAGTGAATTCAGGTGAGGATTATTATGAGTTGTACAGCTTTAATAATACCGTGGCTACCGATGAGACGATATCGTACATCACCTACTACAAGGGCAGGGTATGGGCAGGAGCCTATGATGAGCTAAAATCCAAAAATGTCTATGTCTACAGTATCACTGATAAATCAGGAGATACACCGGCACTCAACAAGACCGGTCAGATGATGCTTCCCAACCGAGCACAGGGGCTCGCGTTTACCAAGGGCGGTCAGATGATAGTATCAAGGTCATGCCAGACAGACAAGACACAGAGAGGCTTCATGTCAAAGCTCGAGGTCTATGAGCCTGATATAGACATGGATTCGGCTATGGAGCGCGGGGACAAGGTATCTGAGTTCAAGATGCCTCCGATGAATGAAGATATCCTGATATACGGAAAATACACATACGTTATTTTTGAGTCTTGCGCCCTGTCAAGGTGCGAAGCGCCCATAGACCGCGTCACAGCCATCAAGACAGGCAAAATAACCGGATGATATGAATTGATTTCCATTCACGGCTGATATACCTGCATATAGGTACTGAATGCTTGCATTCAAGCACCTATATGCAGGTATATCAGGCTGAAGGGTTAGAGCACGGTCGAAATCTATGATTTCGGGCACCGTGCCTATCCGTAGCGAAGCGTAGGTGTCACTCCACCACATAAGGAAAGTGTGTGCGTAGCACACGGTATAGCCCGAAGGGCGGACTTTCCGCATGCGGTGGAGTGACAGCCGTGAATAGTAACAATTGATTTCCATTCACGGCTGTGAGTTGACAAAAGTTCCATTTTCTGTTATAGTTTCGGGATGAAGAACGAGGTTTACGGGAACGCATGAATGGTGCTTCCCGGGCGGGAGGAGAGAACGGATGGAAATAACAGGGGCGGAGCTTTTTGTAAAGGCTCTGATAAAGGAGCATGTGGATACGCTGTTTGCCTATCCCGGAGGACAGGCGATCGACCTGTTTGATGCTTTATACGGAGTTCCCGATATCAATGTGATTTTGCCTCGCCATGAACAGGGACTTGCGCATGCTGCGGATGGCTATGCGAGGGCTACCGGGAAGCCGGGAGTATGTCTGGTCACGAGCGGACCCGGTGCGACGAACCTTGTCACAGGCATAGCTACGGCGAACTTTGACAGCGTTCCGATGGTGTGCTTTACCGGTCAGGTTCCCATGCATCTCATAGGAAATGACGCCTTTCAGGAGGCAGACATAGTAGGGATCACGAGAAATATCACCAAGTGGTCAGTGACCGTAAAGAAAAGAGAGGATCTTGGTACCATCATAAAAAAAGCCTTCTATGTGGCAACGACCGGAAAGCCGGGAGTCGTGGTTGTTGATCTTCCCAAGAATATACAGGTGGCGTCAGGCTCTGATGAATATCCGGAGGATATAGAGATCAGAAGCTACAAGCCGAACACAGAGGTTCATATCGGACAGGTAAAGCGCGCCATGCGCATTATGAAAAAAGCCGAAAAGCCCCTTTTTCTCTTGGGTGGCGGAGTCAATATCGCCGGAGCGGGCGATGATATGGTGATCCTTGCGGAGAAAACACGGATCCCCGTAGTAACCACAATCATGGGCAAGGGTGCTATACCGACAGATCACGAGCTGTATGTGGGAAACGTCGGGATCCACGGATGCTACGCCGCAAACAAGGCGGTGAGTGAATGTGATGTTTTGGTCTCGATAGGCACCAGATTCAGCGACCGCATCACGGGAAAAATAGAAGAGTATGCAAAGAATGCGAAGATAATACATGTTGATATCGATACGGCAGCGATATCAAGAAATATAGAAGTAGACATCCCGATAGTCGGTGATGCGCGCATTGCCATCAGGATGCTGACGGAGTATGTGCCAAGGCTTGATACGGATGAGTGGCGTTTAGTTATTGAAAAATGGGACAAAGAGCATCCGCTTACGGCATCGGCACCGGGGGTGGGAGCTTCTTCAAAAGAAGTGAGCCCCTATGATATAATAAAAGAGATCAACACACGATTCTCTGAAGCCATTATCACAACAGATGTCGGGCAGAACCAGATGTGGACAACGCAGTACATAGAACTGACAAAAGGCAAAAAGCTTCTCACATCAGGAGGGCTCGGCACCATGGGATACGGTCTTCCCGCTGCGATAGGAGCCAAGATAGGATGCCCTGACAAGCCGGTCATCTCCATAAATGGTGACGGCGGCGTGCAGATGTGCATTCAGGAGCTTGCAACTGCTGTTGTATATTCACTGCCGGTCATCATATGCGTCCTAAACAACGGGTATCTGGGGAACGTCAGACAGTGGCAGGAGCTTTTCTATAACAGGCATTATTCATCGACGTGTCTGAGAAGACGTCCGGGGTGTCCTCTCACCTGTGACAGACCAAAAGAGGATTGCCCTGCGTATACACCGGATTTTATCAGACTGGCTGAGAGCTATGGAGCAAAGGCGATCAGAGTTACAAGATCTGATGAGATCGCGGACGCGTTTGAGCAGGCGTTAGGAGAGACGGAGGTTCCCACTCTGATAGAGTTTGTGATCGGAAGAGAGGATGAGGTGCTGCCTATGGTACCTCCCGGCCGCACACTTGATGATGTTATTATAGGATGAGGAGTATGACCGATGATAAAAAAACGGTGTATAAGCCTGTTTGTTGAGAATGAGGCAGGAGTGTTAGCTTACATATCGGGGCTTTTTTCCGGAAAATCATACAACATTGATTCACTCACGGTCGGCACTACGATAGATCCGACAGTATCGAGGATGACGATCACACTGACCAGTGATGACAGGACATTTGAGCAGATCAAGAAACAGCTGAACCGCAGCGTCTGGGTCATCAGGGTGCTGGATTTTACACGCGCCGATATTTTTATGAAAGAACTGATGTATGTCAAGATCACCGGTTGCAGCGACGCAGAGCTAAAAAAAGCCGCGAAGCTCGCAAACACTTATGACGCAAGGATAGTTGAGACTATTTCGGATTCAGTCCTCATGGAGTGCGTAGAGACCGAGAGGGACAATGACAGGATGTTAAGCGTCCTGAAAAAAGAGTTCCCTGACAGAGTGGAAATAGTCAGGGGCGGCAACGTGGCAATAGAGACACTGAAAGTTTCAGGAAATCAAATAAAAGGAGAATCAAAATGAAAAGAAAAATTTTAGCAGCTGTTCTGGCAGGAGTTATGTGTCTGTCACTTGCGGGGTGCGGCGGAGAATCCGCATCGGGAGATATGGCAAAGATCAAAGAAAAAGGAAAGTTCGTTGTAGGGATTACGGACTTTGAGCCAATGGACTTCAAGGATGAGAACGGAGAATGGGCAGGCTTTGATGCTGACATGGCAAAGGCATTTGCCGAGAAGCTCGGTGTTGCGGTCGAGTTTACCGAGATCGACTGGGACAACAAGGCGCTCGAGCTTGATTCCGGTAATATCGACTGTGTATGGAACGGGATGACTCTCACGGATGAGGTCAAAAGCGCGATGGACTGTTCCAATGCATACTGCAACAACGCGCAGATAGTAGTGCTGCCGGCTGACAAGGCGGATCAGTATCCTGACGTTGAGAGCCTTAAGGGTCTGAAGTTTGCAGTAGAAGCAGGAAGCGCCGGAGAGAAGGAAGCAAAGGCGAACAACCTTGAATACACTCCCATACAGAGTCAGGCGAATGCTCTGATGGAGGTCGCATCAGGGACATCCGATGCCGCTATCATCGATTCACTCATGGCAGCAGCCATGGTAGGTGAGGGAACGAGCTATGATAATCTCGTATATACGATAAAGCTAAACGATGAGGAGTATGGTGTGGGCTTTCGCAAGGGCTCTGATCTCAGAGATGAGCTCAACCGGTTTTTCAAGGATTCATACGCCGATGGATTGATGCAGGCGACAGCAGAAAAATACAAGGTTCAGGCGGCTTTGATAGAGCAGTGATAGGAGAAAATTAGAAAATGGATAGTTTCTGGGATCAGCTTCCCGTGGTGCTGAATGCTCTGAATATTGGATTTCTCCAGACACTAAAGCTCTTTTTTGTCACACTCGTGGGAGCGCTGCCGTTAGGACTTTTGATCTCGGTCGGGACGCGTTCGGGATTTGCGCCGCTGCGCGCTGTACTCAAGATTTTTATCTGGATCATCAGGGGTACGCCTCTCATGATCCAGCTTTTGATAATATACTATTTCCCGGGACTGGTTCTCGGCAATGCCATCTGGGGAGGCGATGAAACAGGAAGATTCATCGCGTCTGCGGTGGCTTTTGTTATCAATTACGCATGTTATTTTTCAGAAATATTCCGCGGTGGGATCGAGTCGATCCCTGTTGGTCAGGAGGAGGCAGGTCTGGTACTCGGACTCAGCAGAAGCCAGATTTTTTTCAGGATCAAGCTTCTCCAGATGATCAAGCATATACTCCCGCCCATGTCAAATGAGATCCTGACTCTTGTCAAGGATACATCTTTGGCGCGCATCATCGCGCTTCAGGAGGTCATCTGGGCAGGGCAGGCGTTCATGAAGGGTTCGCAGGGAATATCCGGTGCGATATGGCCGTTATTTTTCTCGGCTCTGTACTATCTGATATTCAACGGAATACTCACTGTGCTTCTTGGCAAGGCGGAGAAAAAGCTAAACTATTTTAAATAGTGCATAGTCCTGTACAGACAAATCGCATATGGAGGCATTTTGTACCACGAGGGAACGCTTTGATCAGAGTTTCCTTAGTAATCAATGAGGAATGGTAAATATGAGTCTAATGGAAGTAGAACACCTTGGCAAGTATTTTGATGAGTTCAGGGTGCTGATCGATATCAACTTTAAGCTCGAAAAAAGCGAAGTTCTCTCTATCATCGGACCATCAGGCAGCGGCAAGACCACATTGCTCAGGTGCATCAATTTTCTGGAGAAGGCAAACAACGGCATCATCAGGGTCGCCGGACAAAAGATATATGATTCCAAGGATCCTTCACTTTTGTCAGAGTCCGCCATCAGAGTGAACCGTCTCCACTTCGGGCTGGTGTTTCAGAATTTCAATCTTTTTCCGCAATACACTGCGCTCGAAAATGTGATGTTGGCAAGACGTCTGCAGGCAAAAGAAGAGCCTGATTATAAAGAGAGAAAAAAAGAATACATGGAACAGATAGAGGCAGAGGCAACGGAGCTTCTCGACCAGATGGGCTTATCAGACAGGACGGGAAGTTATCCGGGGCAGCTCTCGGGCGGGCAGTGCCAGAGGGTAGCGATAGCAAGAGCATTGGCGCTAAAGCCTGATATACTCTGTTTTGACGAGCCGACATCAGCGCTTGATCCGGAGCTCACAGGTGAGGTACTGAGAGTCATGAAGGAGCTTGCCGAGCAAAAGATGACAATGATAATAGTTACTCATGAGATGAGCTTTGCAAGGGATATTTCAGATCAGGTCATATTCCTTGACAACGGCTGCATCATCGAGCAGGGTACACCTGAGGAAGTATTTATACATCCAAAGGAGGAGCGCACCAGACGGTTCCTCTCCGGTACGATGAATCAGTGAACTGCTGATCAAAGCGTCTCCCCGGGCGGAAGAAGTCCGGACTGACAATAGAAAGAAGGCATAATAATGTATGACAAAAAATCGTTAAACGCTGATGAATTTATTTCTCATGAAGAGATAATGGCAACGCTTGAATACGCGGATGCCCACAAGGATGACAGGGTACTGATAAATGAGATCCTCGACAAGGCAAGGCTTAGAAAGGGTCTTGACCATCGCGACGCGTCAGTCCTTCTTGCATGTGAGGACGAGGAGGTAGTAAACGAGTGTTACAGGCTTGCCGAGGAGATCAAGCAGGATTACTACGGCAACAGGATAGTATTGTTCGCTCCGCTCTATCTGTCGAATTACTGCATCAACGGATGCTTGTACTGCCCGTATCACGGGAAAAATAAAAACATCAGAAGAGTAAAGCTGACTCAGGAGCAGATAAGGGATGAGGTCATAGCCCTGCAGGATATGGGACACAAAAGGCTCGCTATAGAGTCCGGTGAGGATCCGAACATGAATCCCATCGAATACATATTGGAGAGTATCGACACCATCTATAATATTCACCATAAAAACGGAGCGATCCGCCGTATCAACGTAAATATTGCCGCAACAACGGTAGAAAACTATAAAAAGCTGAAGGATGCCGAGATAGGTACCTATATCCTCTTTCAGGAGACCTACAACAAGGAGTCATATCTAAAGCTCCATCCGACAGGTCCAAAGCATGATTATAACTACCACACGGAGGCGATGGATCGCGCGATGGAGGGCGGTATCGATGATGTGGGACTTGGCGTTCTCTACGGACTCGAGCTCTACAGGTATGAATTTGCAGGGATCCTCATGCATGCCGAGCATCTTGAAGCGGTACACGGAGTGGGGCCGCACACCATCAGCATGCCGAGAGTCCAGCCGGCAGATGACATAGATCCGGGAGAGTTCGACGGTGGGATATCCGATGAGACCTTTGCCAAGCTCTGCGCGCTCATCAGGATCGCGGTGCCATACACAGGCATGATCATTTCGACGAGAGAGAGTAAAAGAGTGAGAGAAATGGTACTGCCTCTCGGAATCTCACAGATCAGCGGAGGATCGAGGACGAGCGTCGGCGGTTATGTAAAGGAGGAGGCTCCGGAGGAGAATTCATCACAGTTTGACGTGAGCGACAGGCGCTCACTCGATGAGGTAGTGAACTGGCTCATGAGACTTGGCTATATACCGAGCTTTTGTACGGCGTGCTACAGAGCAGGACGCACGGGAGACCGCTTTATGGAGCTGTGCAAGAACATGCAGATACTCAACTGCTGCCATCCGAACGCTCTGCTCACACTCAAAGAATATCTCGAGGACTATGCGAGTGAGGATACGAAAAAAATTGGCATGGAGATGATAAAAAGAGAATTGGAGGTCATCCCGAATGAGAAGGTCAGGCTGAAAACCTCTGATTACCTAAACGACATAGTCGAGGGCGGCAGGGATTTCAGATTTTGACAGATATGCGGAGCAGACATCTTTGATGCCGCCTAATTCGGAGAGATGATCCGGCGAGATGAGTTTTCGGATGGTTCGGCAGTGGAGGGATAAGATGATAAACAGAGGGAATAACGATCATAAAAGCCTTGTCCGGCTGAAAAAAAATATTCTGGCGATCTGTCTGAGTTTGACCGTGCCGGTATCCGCGATCGATCCGGCAGTCATTTCCCATGCCGCGGTCACGGCAGGCAGCATTTCTAAAAATGCCGCAGCATCCGCTAAGCCCGCGTCAGGAACCGCCGCATCAGGAACCGCTGTGACAGGAACCTCAGCTTCCGGTCAGGCAACCCTGGCGGTATCCTCATCATCAGTAAAGCTAAAGCTTGGCAAGACCGAGGTGAGCATGCGCGCCGGCAAGCTAAAGACCGTCAAGGTCAGGACGACCTATGCCAAGGTCACCATCAAATCCTCAAATCTGAAGGTACTTGCGGTTGCGCTCACGGGCAATGTGATCCGACTCATTTCTCTGAAAAAGGGCAAGGCAAAGGTCGAGGTAAAGGGCTACAACAAAAAAGGCAAGCTAAAGGAAACAGCATACATAAATGTCAAGGTAAAGAAAAAAAAGGAAGTTGACCTCGCGGCTGAATACGCGCCCGATTCCATACATGCCGGAGAGGGAACCTACTATGACAAGGGAGACAGTCCCGGCTCATCAGGACTTGACGATTTTGAAAAAGAATACTATACGGTCGCAATGAATACCGAGGACTACATCAACGGACTTCAGGGAGCATATATAGAGATCACTGACAAGGACGGCGATACGGTATGTGCCTTGGTGACTGATCTTTTGCCGGCAGGAGCAAAGGGTGATGTTGACCTGACGAAGGTAACCTTTGAAAAGATCGAGGAGCTTGGCACCGGGCGCATGGATATTACATGGAGAGTGATACCTCTTCCGACCATGGACGCGGTGAGATTTCTCTGGAAAAAAGGAAGCTCCAAATACTGGTCACAGATACAGGTAAGAAACAACGTCTATCCTGTAAAAAGCGTCGAATACTACGACAGTGAAACGGATAAATATATAGCCTTTGAAAAAGAGGTATATAATTATTATACAGCGCCAAAGGGTATGGGAGAAGGTCCCTTTACACTGAGACTCACTGATATCTACGGTCAGCAGATCATAGAGGAGGGAGTCGTGATGAACTCCGACGGAGAAGAGGTTGTCGGCAGGCACAACTTCCCCGTGTTGGAACAGTGAAGCAAAACAGATAATTTTATATTCAGAAAAAAACGGAGGATGAAAAAATGTCAAAAGAAATTCCCTACAAGATCTATCTCGAGGAGAACGAGATGCCAAAGCAGTGGTACAACGTGCGTGCGGATATGAAGGACAAGCCTGCGCCGTTACTCAATCCCGGAACACATGAACCGCTCTCGGCGGATGAGCTGAGCGCAGTATTCTGCCGCGAACTCGTGGAGCAGGAGCTTGACAACGACACGACGTATATTGATATCCCGAAGGAGATACTTGATTTCTACAAGATGTATCGTCCGTCACCCTTGGTAAGAGCCTATTGCCTCGAGAAAAAGCTCGATACACCCGCAAAGATCTATTACAAGTTCGAGGGGAACAACACGAGCGGATCACACAAGCTGAACTCCGCGATCGCACAGGCATACTATGCCAAAAAGCAGGGCTTAAAGGGCGTTACGACCGAGACGGGAGCAGGTCAGTGGGGGACTGCGCTCTCCATGGCGTGCGCGTATCTTGAGCTTGACTGCAAGGTATATATGGTCAAGGTCTCATACGAGCAGAAGCCGTTCAGACGCGAGGTGATGAGAACCTACGGAGCATCGGTAGTTCCGTCTCCCTCAGATACCACGGAGGTCGGAAAAAAGATCCTGGCTGAGCACCCGGGAACCACGGGAAGCCTCGGCTGCGCCATATCTGAGGCTGTAGAGGTGGCAGCGGGAGATCCTGACTACAGATACGTCCTTGGAAGTGTCCTGAATCAGGTTCTTCTCCACCAGTCGGTGATAGGACTTGAAACCAAGGCTGCCCTTGATAAATACGATATACACCCTGATGTCATCATCGGCTGTGCCGGAGGCGGGTCAAACCTCGGAGGTCTCATCTCACCGTTTATGGGAGAAAAGCTAAGGGGTGAGGCGGATTATCGTATAGTAGCGGTAGAGCCTGCATCCTGCCCGAGCTTTACCAGAGGTTCATACGCATATGATTTTTGTGACACCGGAATGATCTGTCCGCTTGCCAAGATGTACACGCTCGGATCAAGCTTCATCCCGTCAGCAAACCACGCGGGAGGACTTCGCTTCCACGGCATGAGCCCCGTCCTTTCCAAGCTTTATCATGACGGATACATGGAGGCAGTCAGCGTAGAGCAGACCTCTGTATTTGAGGCTGCAACACAGTTTGCAAGAGTAGAGGGGATCCTGCCCGCGCCTGAGAGTTCACATGCCATCAGGGCTGCAATTGATGAAGCTCTTCGCTGCAAAAAAGAAGGCAAAGAGGAGACCATCGTATTCGGTCTCACGGGAACAGGCTATTTTGATATGGTTGCATATGAGAAATACAACGACGGCACCATGACGGATACGATCCCTACTGATGAGGAGATAGCCGCTTCCATAGCAAAGCTTCCGAAGGTAGACTAAGTGCTACTGACACCAAATAACCGGACCATGTTTACCTGAGAGTCCTGAAGTATCAAACGGAGTTAGAAAAATGGATAACAGAAACTTTACTTTATTAACAGACTACTACGAGATCACGATGATGCAGGGGTATTTCAAAAACGGCATCAATGACAGAGTAGTTTTCGACCTTTTTTACAGGAGAAATCCGGACGACGGAGGCTTCGCCATCTGCGCGGGGCTAAAAAACGCGATCGACTATATCAAGAGCCTTCATTTTGACTATGAGGATATAGAATATCTCAGAAGTCTCGGAGATTTTGATGAGGATTTTCTAAGCTTTTTGGCAAGCTTTCACTTTACGGGAGATATGTATGCGATCCCCGAGGGCTCTGTTATATTTCCGAGAGAGCCGCTTGTCAAGATAGTTGCTCCCATCACCGAGGCGCAGCTCGTAGAGACTGCCCTGTTAAACCTCATCAACCACCAGTCGCTGATAGCGACCAAGGCTGCCAGAGTCTGCTATGCTGCAAGGGGCGGAGCCGTGATGGAGTTCGGACTCAGGCGCGCACAGGGACCGGATGCCGGTACGTTCGGCGCGAGAGCTGCAGTGATCGGAGGGTGCGTCGGCACGAGCAATGTTATCTGTGCCAAGGAGTATGGGGGAAGACCCATGGGAACCCACGCGCACAGTTGGATCATGACTTTCCCCGATGAGCTGACGGCGTTTAGAAAATACGCGGAGCTCTATCCGAACAATACCACTCTGCTTGTAGACACCTATGACACACTGCGTTCAGGCGTTCCTCATGCGATACAGGTTTTTTCCGAACTGAAAGAAAAAGGAAAAATGCCTGCAGTTTACGGTATCAGACTCGACAGCGGGGATCTCGCTTATCTATCCAAGAAGGCGAGAAAAATGCTCGATGAGGCGGGCTTCCCGGAGGCACAGATCTGTGCGTCCTCTGATCTTGACGAATACCTGATAGATTCGCTCCTTGTGCAGGGAGCAAGGATCGATAGCTGGGGAGTTGGCACCAATCTGATCACGTCCAAGGACACACCGGCGTTTGGCGGAGTGTACAAGCTTTCTGCCATAGCTTCTGATCCTATGGCGGCATCTGACGGTTCTGCGGGCTGGGATCCGAGGATCAAGCTCTCCGAGAATCCGGTGAAGGTCACGAATCCGGGGAACAAGACGGTATTCAGGATATATGACAAGGATACCGGCAAGATACATGCAGATCTGATAGCACTTGCCGGAGAGACCTTTGATACATCAGAGGACATGATGTTATTTGATCCTGATGCCACATGGAAGAAGACACGTCTTGAAGGCGGAGCTTATGAGATGAAGGAGATCCTGATTCCTATTTTCAAAAACGGTCAGTGTGTATATGAATCTCCGTCAGTACCGGAGCTTAGGGAGTACTGCAAGGCAGAGCTTGATACCCTTTGGGATGAGTCAAGACGTCTTATCAATCCGCAGGAGGTATTTGTTGATCTCTCGGATGCACTGTATGATATGAAGTCAGAGATGCTTGAAAAATATTCAAGAAGATAATATCTACGGAGTGATGACCGTGAACAGTAACTTCTTTTGCGGTGGAATTTCTGCGTCAAATAAAACATAAGATAAGGAGTATTATTACATGAAAAAAAAGTCGTATTTCACGAAGTCGGCAGCTGTAATTTTTCTTTCATTTACAGTTGTCATGGGAGGGATCACTCCATCATATACTGATTCAAAGGCAAAGAATAATAAACCGGCACCGGGAGTAAAGTCGGTTTCTGTTTTGACAGGAACGACCGATACGGTAAAGATAAAAAATGTCACTAAAAAAACAGTAAAAAAGCTCAGCGTAAAATCATCAAAGAAAGCCGTTGCGAAGGTATCACCTGCCGGCAATGGGAAAAAGACCGGGATAAAGATCACAGCGATCAAGCCCGGAGCATCCAAGATCACGGCAAATATCAGGCTTAAAAACGGAAAAAAATATACGTTTAAAATATCCGTAAAGGTAGCAGATGAGATCACAAGGAAAACAAGGATATTGGACGGGGCCACCGAAAAGGTGACAGATCATATCAAGCTCAAATTCTACAAGGAGACACCTAATGTTCCGTATATAGATATTGCCAATTATTACAGGTATATGACCAACGGAAAGGAATTAGGTATAACAGTCAGCGGACAGGGTGTATATCTTCTCAGCTCCGCAACGGGTATTACGGGAATTCTGGATACGGAAAGGGATGAGTTTAGCTCGGATGACTATGCGAGATTTGTAGAAACCAACATACAATCAGATGTCAATTCAGCTTATGACGGTGCTCCGTACCTTGAACCTCTTCCGGACACTGCCAGAAAACCGGCGCAAAAATACAGTGTTTCATTCTCGAATTATGACATAGATGTCAAGGGAGAAAATGAAAACATATTCCTTCCCCTTCAAACAGCAGGAGTATTTTTTGCAAATTTTGCGGGAAGATGCTTTTTCTATGACGGAACCGATATATATTTAACTAAAGACCTGAACAAGCTTCGGGAATTGGTTTATTCAAGTTACACCACAGATCTGATAAACAGCCTGAAAAACGGTATTCCTTCTGACCTGAGCAGCTTTAACTACAATAATATCTGTTTTATGATGGATAATGATTATGGGAATCCGGGTAGAAGCTATATCTCTGCCGGCATAGCTGACAAGGGCTTTGATAAAACACTTTCAGAGACTGATGCAGCTACAGGGAGAGTAAAGGAATTATTGATGAGCAGGGATTTTTCAGAGTTCCTCGGGGGTATGCATGTCATAAATAATATTTTTTATGACGGCGGACATACCCACCTTGATCTGATAAATGAATACCTCTATCCGAAGAGCAGAAAAAAAATGACTGCACATTATGAGAGCCTGCAGGAGGAATTCAAGGCTCTCGGATATGAAATGCAGCCCTTTGGCAGTATCACAAACAGTGAGTTAAAAGCATGCAGTGAAGCCAGGAAGAAACTTGGTGAGGGCTATTATCACACATCCGGAGATACGGCTGTATATTCTTTTGACAGCTTTGGTTTTGATGTTGATGCCTGGAATAAGTATTATAAAGATGGCGGAGAAATACCTGAGGATACCTTTGGGACATTTATGAAAAGCGTGAACAAGGCACAGGCTGATCCGAACATCAAAAATTTTGTTCTTGATCTCACATGCAACTCCGGCGGATCGACAGATGTTGTTTCGGCTATGATGGGAATTATGTGTGATGACCCGTCCTTTAGGACTGTAAAAAAGACCACCAAAGAAATAGATGAGATA
>JAGBOK010000149.1 GCA_017633905.1 Eubacterium sp.
CATGAATTCCTCTATTATGGATCTGAGCGCTCTGGCTCCCGTCTTTTTCTCTACGGCTTTTTTCGCAACTTCAAGGAGCGCGTCCTCCTCAAAATTCAACTTCACCTCATCCATTTCGAGGAGCTTCTGATACTGCTTGATAATGGCATTCCTCGGCTCAGTGAGAACCTTGACCAACATCTGCTCATCAAGATTTGCAAGAGAAAAAACTATCGGAAGCCGCCCGATAAACTCAGGTATCAATCCGAATTCTCTTATGTCTTCTGTCTCAACCTTGCTGAAGATATCATTATCATCATCATAAGCATCTTTAAGCACCGATCCGAAGCCCATCGTCCCTGTGCTGAGCAGACGTTTCTTGATGATGTCCTCGAGTCCCGGAAATGCTCCGCCGCAGATAAACAGGATATGGCTTGTGTTTATAGTCGTCATCGGAACCATTGCATTTTTGTTGGTCGCTCCGACGGGAACATCAACATCTCCTCCTTCAAGCAGTCTCAAAAGCGCCTGCTGCACGGCTTCACCGGACACATCTCTTGAATGGGCGTTGACCTTTTTGGCAAGCTTGTCTATCTCATCGATATATACGATGCCGCGCTCTGCAAGCTCCACGTCGTTGCCGGCATTTGCAAGGAGCTTAGAGATCACGCTCTCAACATCATCACCAATATATCCTGCCTCGGTAAGAGCCGTAGCATCCGTGATGGCAAGCGGAACCTGCAGCAGCTTCGCCATTGTCTTGACCATGAAGGTCTTGCCGCTTCCCGTAGGTCCGAGCATCAGCATATTCGATTTCTCGATCTCTATCCCGTCAAGCCTGACACCTTTTTTTACCGTGGAGTCTTTGTCATCATCCTGCTCCTCGGCAATCTCTGCCATAACTCTCTTGTAGTGATTGTATACTCCGACCGCAAGCACTTTTTTGGCTTGCTCCTGTCCGACCACATACTCATCAAGATTGCCCTTGATCACATGCGGTGCAGGAAGATTCTTGATGTCAAGTGCGGGGGATGTGGTCTGCTCTTCTTTTTTCTTTGTCTTCTTTTTCTTGACAGCGTGCTTCATCTGAAACTCATCCGGAGGCACTATCCCCATACCGCTGATATTCATGATATCCTGCGGAGAAAGCCCCTGGATCCCCGGGAAGCCTGACGCGGATATCTGATCGAGAGTATTTTGCATACAGTCCGAACAGATACAGATATTGTTCGGTATCACGATCATCTTGTCCACCTTGCTCTCAGGACGGTGACACATATAGCATACTCTCTCATAGCCGTTGTTGTCACTGTTATTGTTGTTCCCGTCATTGCCGCCTGTCACGTTTTTTATCTCATTCTCACTCATATTCTCTCCATTTCTATGATCGGACAGGGAAGATAAAACCGCGCCCTGCCCGCCTGCGAGACTGCGTGCTGCGAAGCATCCAAATTCATCGCGCAGCCTCTGCGATAAAAGCAAAAACCTGTCAGGAATAAGACCTGACAGGTTACATTATACTCTATCTGACCTGTATATGCAAGTTAAAGATTTAGTATCCAAAGCCCCACGGAATGATCTGATAGTCATCCTGATTCGGTACCTGCTGCTGTTCCGGCTCAGTCTCTTCCTCTGTCTCCTCAGACTGTGGCAATCCGTCAAGAGTATCCTTGGATTTGAGCTCTACCTTCACCTTCTGCTCCTCGTATTCCATTCCGTTATTTCTCTGGATGGTCACCTCTATTACGGTTCCCACTCTCTTGGAATTGACGATTTCCTGAATATCCGACACCTGCTTGACCTCAGTTCCGTCAATGGCTGTAATGATGTCTCCCTGATGTATGCCTGCCTTGGCTGCCGCACCGGTATCAGAAAGAGCTCTGACATATACGCCCTCGGGCATGTTATATTTTTCTGCGGCTTCTGAGTTGACTTCCTGACCTGTTATTCCGAGATATCCTTTTTCTTCGTCTTTGAGTACCTCACGGTTCATCAGATCATTTATCACCGAAATGGTGTCTGACATCGGAATCGCGTAATTCATACCCACTACATCACGACCGTCAGAACTTGAAAACTCCTTGGAAGTCGTGATACCTATCACGCGTCCCTTGGCATCGATCAGCGGTCCTCCCGAGTTGCCCGGATTGATAGCCGCATCCGTCTGTATCATGGGAAGTGTATTGTACTCGCCATCAGAGTTTGTACTTCCTACTACAAATGTACGATCGAGCGCGCTCACATATCCAACCGTAACCGACTGTCCGCTTCCGTTGGCATTTCCTATAGCAATAGCCATCTCGCCGACCTTTATATCATCGGATGAACGAAGTGTAGCTACCTTGATGGCACTTTTTGTCGAATCCTTCATCTTGGACATATCTACCGTAAGAAGCGCTATGTCATTTGCTGAGCTCACACCCTTGACGGTTGCCTCTACCTCCTCATCATCACAGAAAGTAACTGATATCTTGTTGGCTTCACTCACAACATGTGAATTGGTCAGTATCAGAAGCTCATCTCCGTCCTGCTTTACGATGAAGCCGCTGCCTGCGCCCTGCGCATCATATGACTGACCAAAGAAATTCTGTGTTGTGACAGTCTCTGTAACGGCAACCACTGACGGCATCACTGCCTCAACAACATCCGATACATCTCCGACAGCCGATCCTACGATCTGGGTATTGTCTGTGGTCGCCTCTACTTTTTCCTTCTCTACCGGCTGTGTCTGTGATATCTGTGTTTCAGATGAACCGTTTCCTGTCAGAGCATTAAGCCCGTAGTTCACTCCGAATACACATCCGCCGGCGATCACACCGAATATAAGAGCTGCGACTGCGATCTTCGGCATCGTCCATCCCTTCTTTACTTTTTTCTTCTTGGGACGGACAGCCCTGGCATCCTGGAATCTGTAGACATTGTCTCCGGGGATCTGTCCCGGTCCGTACGAATATGTTTGAGAGTATTCACCAGTTCCCTGAGTGTCTGTCTGCGAATTGTTCGTCTGATAGGATGAATCCTCCTCATACTTGGTATAATCAGCCCCCGGCTTGCTGCCTCTGGTGCCGTCGTTGTAGATCGGCTCTCCTGTCATGGAATCGTATTCCACTATGTAGCGTTCGTCTCTTTCCATATCTTTCACCTTTCCTTTCTCTGTAAATAATGTATCAAAATCATCCTCAAAATACGTATTTTTTATTTACAGCCGTCATTATAAAAACGAAATGTGTTTACTTTGTGAAAAAAATGTATTATAATTGTGGATGAATTTTTTAAGTTTTGTGAAAAACAGGAGGAGAATTCCCGTGATCAAGGAGAATGAAAGACTGCTGACGCTGTTCAGGGTTTTAGTCGATGCAGTCATAATAATAAGCTCTTTTATATTGTCATATTATTTGAGATTCG
>JAGBOK010000150.1 GCA_017633905.1 Eubacterium sp.
ATCAAATTTCTCAACAGCCTTGATAAGACCTAAGTTCCCCTCCTGTATGAGATCCAAAAAAAGCATGCCGCGGCCGACATATCTTTTGGCGATGCTGACAACGAGACGCAGATTCGCCTCCGCAAGACGCTTCTTGGCCTCTTCGTCGCCCTCCTCCATCTTCATGGCAAGATCTTTTTCTTCCTCCGCCGTAAGCAGAGGCACCTTGCCTATCTCTTTGAGATACATCCTGACGGGATCCTCGATGCTGATCCCCTCAGGCACCGCAAGCTCAATATTTTCAAGCTCCTCCTCTGTCGGCTCATCATCGACATCGGACAGGATCTTGTCATCCTCGGGCTCCTCCTCCTCGACCATCGTGGTGATCCCGAGATTTTCAAGCTCATCATAGAGCCTGTCTTTTTTCTCGTCGTCAAAATCCACTTTGTTGTCAGTGAGAAGCTTCTCTATCTCGGATACATCAAGAGTATTGTCATTTTTCTTGGCTTTTTCAAGAAGTATCGCGATGATCTCCTTCATCCGTTCCTCATCTGCATCGACCTCAGTTTCGTTTTCCGGTACCTTTCTCATCTTTTTCCTCCTGACCTTTCAGTGCTTTTTCATCTGTTCAAGTCTTTTTTTCTCGGCGAGAAGCCTTGCCACATCCTCCGGTGCGGCGGCAGAAGCAGAGCCTCTGTCGATAGAGCTTTTTACCATCGTCTGGATGATCTGCTGCAACGCTCTCTCCTTTGATTCATCACCGATGGAATCCTTGTTAAATATCTCTGCTACCTTTGACTTCATCTCCGGTTCATCAAAGCTGTTCATTATCCTGACGGGATCGATCGTATTTCCCGAATCGATCTGCTCGAACAGGATCCCCGCAGCAGTGTGATAAGGCTCGTCTGCAAAGCTGTCAGCACTTATCTCTTTTCTGATCCTTCCGTATTCCTCAGGGTGCATCACGAGGTAGCAAAGCAGCATCGCCTCTCCATCATGCAGGGAGCGGTCGGCATCCAGGCGCTTTTTATAGCCCGGATCCGATCTGCTTTCCCTCAGAGTGATATGTGCCATTGCTGCCGCCTTTTTCATAACAAGCTCTCTGATCGCATCCGCTTTTATCTGATATTTTGCGGCAAAGGCATTGATATAATTGGTTCTTTCGACCTCATCTTGAAAGCCTGCTATCTTTTCGGCGCACACATTCATAAACATCGTGCTGCTCTCGGGATCGTTCAGATCATAATCTGCTTCTATATACTTTATCTCAAAGAAAAAACTGATGCTTGCATCCTTTATCCTTTTGTCAAATTCCTCTCTGTCAAAGCTCTTGAAAAACTCATCCGGATCCTTGCACGGGGTGAGGTCTATGACCCTTGTCCTGATCCCCTCATCTCTAAGGACAGGTATCGACTTCATAGCGGCATCCATCCCCGCATGGTCGGAATCAAAGCAAATATATACCTTGTCCGTTATCCTTTTTATGATAGAGGCATGCTCCTTTGTAAAGGCTGTCCCAAGCGCTGCTACCGCATTGGTGTACCCTGCCCGGTGCAAAGAGATCACATCCATATATCCCTCACACAGTATCAGACCATCTCCCTGTTTCCCGTGAATATAATTGATGCCATACAGTGTTTTGCTCTTATCAAACGCGATCGTTGCGGGCGAGTTCAGGTATTTGGGCTTGCCATCACCCATGACCCTGCCTCCGAAACCGACAACATGTCTTCTCCTGTCAATGATCGGGAACATGACTCTGTTCCAGAATTTATCATAGGGAGGTCTTCCTCCGTCATATACAAAAAGCCCTGTTTCCTTTAGCAGGTCATCCTTGTAGCCCTTTTCTTTTAAGAATTTGTACAAGCCTCCGTGTGACGGCGCGAAACCGAGACCAAATTTTCTTATTGTATCATCATCAAGACCGCGCTCAGCAAAATAACGCCGCCCCTCCGCGCCTCCCGGACCTGAAAGCACCGCTATAAAATATCTGCCCGCGACAGCGTTGACGGCGAGGATATCATCACGCAGGGAAGCGCGTCTTTTTTCACGCGGATCCGTATTGTCCTCGGGCAGCGCTACTCCCGCTTTCTCAGCGAGAAAAGAGACCGCCTCGACAAAAGTCATGCTCTCATATTCCTGCAAAAAAGAATATATGTCACCGCCCTTGTGACAACCAAAGCAATAATACATCTGGGTGATCTGATTCACATTAAATGAAGGAGTCTTTTCATTATGAAAGGGACATAGTCCCACATAGCTTCTTCCGGCTCTCTTCAGATTGACATATCCGCCTATCAGATCAACTATATCGTTTTTTCTGCGAACCTCATCTATTATCTCGTCACCGAAATACATAATGCCTTCTCCTCAATAAACAGCCCACATCTGTGGTATAGAAAGCTTGGAATATGTAGTAACAGCGTAATTATCAGTCATTCCGGCTATAAAGTCACATACCACCCGTTCCTTGTCCTCCGTCCCCTCTTTGATCTTGTTGAAATACTCACCCGGGAGCTTTTCGGTGTTGACAAGATAGTATTCATACAATCTCTGTATCAATGCCTGCGCCTTGCCCTCCTCGAGCTTGGCAATGGAATTTACATAGACATTGTCAAACATGAATCTTCTCAAACCGGAAAATGCCTCCATGATATCTTCTGAAAGAGCGATCTCTCCGGTTTCCTTGGAGTTTTTTATAAGATCATGTATCAGGGTGTTGAGCCGCTCCCTGAGAGTATAGCCGAGACATATCTTAAATTCATTCGGAATATCATCATCACTTATTACACCACCTCTAATCGCATCATCTATATCAGAGTTCACATAAGCGATCTTGTCACATATCCTCACGACCTTCCCCTCATAGGTCGAGGGAGTACCCGACATCGAATGATTCCTGATGCCGTCCCGCACCTCATATGTGAGATTGAGTCCTTTGCCGTCTTTTTCAAGCTTTTCCACGACTCTTACGCTCTGCTCCTGATGTCTGAATCCTCCGGGAACGATCGCGTTCAAGACCCTCTCTCCCGCATGTCCAAAGGGCGTATGACCGAGATCATGTCCAAGAGCTATTGCCTCTGTCAGGTCTTCATTGAGCCTGAGAGCCTTGGCGACGGTCCTTGCGTTCTGGGAGACCTCGAGAGTATGCGTCAGGCGGTTGCGGTAGTGATCGCCTTCCGGCGCGAGAAAGACCTGTGTCTTTCCTTTTAATCTGCGAAAACTCTTGCTGTGCAGTATCCTGTCTCTGTCCCTCTGATATACCGGGCGCAGATCGCACTGCTCTTCCGCGATATCCCTTCCTCTTGATTCATCGGAAAAAGAAGCCTTCTCACTAAGTATACTATGCTCTCTTGCCTCGAGCTCCTCTCGAATCGTCATACTCTCTCCTTTATATGTTACTATTCACGGCTATCAGTGCCCGCAATAACTAATTACAACGTTAAAAAGGAATTTCCTTTTTTTGTTTTGAAAAAATACAGCCGCAATAATCCTGTCTGTAAAGCCCGTATTCTCCCGACAGCTCTATAGACCGCTTGTAGCCGTTTTTCTTCTTGAAATCCGATGGCAGGTAGGTGATATCATACTTTGCCCCTGTCTCCTCACCTATAGTCATGAGCATGTCCGCATCCTTGTGCGGAGATATCGATAATGTCGTGCAAAAATAGTCAAATTCTCCGTAAACAGCAGCCTCTGCGGTCTTTTCAAGTCTGATCCTGAAGCACTTTTCGCATCTTCTTCCTCTCTCGGGCTCCTTTTCAAGCCCTTTTGCAGCCTGCAAAAAGATCTCCGGCTCATAATCAGCATCCATAAAGTCGATCTCCGTGCCATACGGCGCCTCACTGATATACCTCTTCAGCTCATTTTTTCTCTTGATATACTCATCGGCTTCCGTGATATTGGGATTATAGAAAAAAAGCGTTATGGCAAAAAATCTGTGCAGATACTCCGTCACATAGCTTGAACACGGGGCACAGCAGCAATGCAAAAGCAGGCGTTTTTTGTTGTCGGAAATAATGATCCGTTCATCATCAGGACGGATCCCGTATGTTTTTTTTAACAATTCATCAAGCTCTGTCTGGTAATTTCTCTTGTTCAAAGCAGCTCTCCATCCGGAAAAGTTAGAAACAGAGGCCTGTTATGGCCCCTGTCGTTAATGACCTATTAAGGAAACCCCGGTTCAAGCGTTCCCCTGCACAAAAATCGCAGTACTACGATTACTTTTCATGGCTGTAACGTACAAAATACCTTCATATCATAAAACCGGCTTGCCACAATTGTTGCAAAACTTTGCTCCCGGCTGAAGTCTGTTGCCGCACTCCCTGCAAAAACGGGCTGTTCCTGCCGCATTTGACGTGTCCGTGGCAGAAGCTCCGGAAATATCAGCTGCTCCTGCGGCACCTGCCGTACTGCCCATGCTCCCTGCCTGAGTCTGATCAAAGCCGGGCTGCGGGTACGGCTGTGTATTGTATGGAGGTTCAGCCTGTCCGGGATATCCCTGTTGGTTATTCATACGGTTATCATAACCCGGATTTCCATAGCCCTGATTGTTATAGCCCTGACCATATCCTCCCTGTCCGTACGGATTGTAACCCTGATTCGGAGCATATCCTTCATAATTCCCCTGATACTCGTCCCTGCTAAATGCGATTATACTCATAAATACTACAGGAAGAAGCACCATTCCTACCAAAAATCCTCCCTGTCTGCCAAACGCCTTGCCGAGTCTGTAATAGCAGACCATAAGCATAACAGCGCCAACAATGGCTAAAATAGCAGCAACCAGTATTAAGAATAGACCTATAAAAAATATGACCGGAAGCGAGCTGCCGTATTTAAGCATCTCAA
>JAGBOK010000151.1 GCA_017633905.1 Eubacterium sp.
AGTGTGAGGTTTAAGTTATTAAATAAAAAGTGGGACAGTATCCTGTAGAGACTTCCGCTCGTATGCGGCAGCTCAAAGCAAAGACTCAGCTTGTTCGAGTCAGCCGTGTAGAGCCTTTTATTTGATATGATGATAAATCTTGTCGAGTTGTTGTCTGCGGTCTGAATGTCCGACTTTAGTACAGAGAGACCATACTCTTTTGCTGCCATGGCACCGGCAATGGCGGCTATGTGAGGGTCTTTTTTTTCTGCGACCATCTTGGCAGCGGCTGATGTGGAAGCACTTTCCATCGCCTTCATACCCGGATGTGATTCTATAAAATCCCTGCACTGCATCAATCCCTGGGAATGTGAATAAACGGTGCGGATATCATCTATATCAGTGTCCGGAAGCCCTACAAGGCACTGCCTGATATTCATGACGTGTTCACCTACTATCGAATTCGGATATTCAAGTATTGAATCATAGTTCGCGGTAACACCGCCTGTGGAGGAATTCTCGATGGGAAGCACGCCAAAATCAGCTCTGCCGTCCGCTACAGCCTCCATGACACCTCTGAAGGTGGAAGAGTGGTGCGATTCGATATCGGTTCCAAATACCTCCTCCATGGCTGCCTGGGTATAGCTTCCCCTGACACCGAAAAAATAAACGATCCCGCCCTCGGAAAAGCCGATGGAAGCTGTTTTTTTGAAATCCGAGACCTCCTCGGAATCAGGGAATACCTCATTGATAAGCCTGTACTGGTATTTTCTGCTGATAGACATTATCTGCTCGTAGAGCTCAGCTACTGCAAGTCTGTTAAAATCGTTGAGCGTAAGCTTTTTCAGAGTGTCGAGCTTTTGTTTCTCGCGCTCGCGGTCATAGACTGCCTTGCCTGTTTTACCTTGTAGTCTGCCACATCACTGGCGATATTCATTCTTTCTTCAAAAAGACGCACGATCTGTGCGTCTATGTCATCTATTTTTTTTCTTGATTCTGCCAAGTCGATAGCCACGGTTGCTTCCTTTCTGTGATGTTACTATTCACGGCTGTCACTCCGTCCGTGCGGAATAATAACTATTTATGCAAACTGTTCCATAAACTCTTCAAAGTCTGTCTCGGGCATGGGCTTTCCAAAGAAGTACCCCTGTATGACATCACAGCCGGCTTCCTTTAGAAAATCCACCTGTTCCCTTGTCTCGACACCCTCGCAAAGAACGACCATTTTAAGTTCCTTTGCCATGTTGATAACATTGTTCAGGACTATCTTGTCGTTATCATTGAGTGTCTTGCCGCGGTGCATGAACACACCGTCTATTTTTAATACATCTATAGGTATCGAGGATATCATATTCAGTGATGAATATCCCGATCCGAAATCATCCATGGAAACCTTGATCCCCATCTGGTTGCAGCGGGAGATGAAGTTGAGCGCGGGCTCTACGTTGTCAATATAGATCGATTCAGTCAATTCAAATTCCAAATATTTGGGATCCATATCGTATTTATTGATAAGATGCTCTATGTAAAACAGTATATCCTCATTTTCGAGATGTCTTCTCGAAACATTCATCGATATAGGTACTACACTCACGTTGTTATCAAGTCTGTTTCTGAGAAACTTAAAGACCTCGTCGTAGACAAAGTAGTCAAGTCGGATGATGTTTCCGTTGTTCTCAAACTGGGGGATAAACTGATCGGGATAGATAAATGATCCGTCATCCCTTCTCCAGCGTACCAAAGCCTCGGCACCGGTGATGGTCTCATCTGCGCATGAGATCTTGGGCTGGTAATACACCATGATATTGTGATTTCTGATGGCTTTTGGAAGCTCATTGTTCAGCTCGTCACTTCTTCTGAGCTCCTCTATCATTGCCTCGGTAAATACAACGGCATGAACACCGTTGAAGACCTTTGCCCGTTTTCTCGCAGTGTTTGCATAGCTGATCGCGGATGCCGCGTCAAGCTTTGGATCAGTGATAACATATATGCCCGAATTGATACGGATCTGTGTATCGGAGCACATGACCTGAAGCGCTTCTGAATTCTTCTGGTTGTTGCTCTCGATACGGCTTCGTATCCTGCTGATATCAGGAGAGGAGGATCTGACAGCCATGATAAAGTTGTCAGAGTAGAATCTGCAGGCATCCACAAGATCAGGGATCTCCAAGATGATCTGACCTGTGGCGCGCAGTAGCTCATCGCCCTTCCTGTAGCCGAGATTTTCGTTGACAAGCTTGAAATGATTGATGTCGGAGCAAACTATGACAAGAGCATGATCATCGTCAACAAGCTCTGAGATCTTGGTATCAAGATTGTCAACAAAGGTCTCATATCTGTGAAGTCCCGTCAGGTAATCAAGCACCTCGCCGGAGGAGCCGTGAATGGACGGCGTACTTTTTTTCTCATACAAAAGTATCTGCTCAAACATAAGATTCCCGAGAGCTACCAAAACATCCTCATCCTTCTCACTCGGATATCTGGTCTCGTCCGGCAGTGTAAGCTCCAAGATCCCTGAGAACTCGCCGTTAAAGATCTGCTTTAGGAATATGGTGACATACTTCTCATTGACTGAGCCGCTGACGGGATTGGGCTCTGTACTGTTGTCATATATCTTGATGCGAAATTCCGGTGTATCTAATGATCTCACATAGTCAGAGGGGAGGGTGATGACCTGGTTGAGTCTTCTGGGGATAGTCCTGTCACCGAGAAGCTCGTGTGTCACCTGTGTAGAGTTCTTCCTGCTCGCCGGCTGATGTATTCTCACGGCAGCAAGAGCATATGTATCAAGCATATACCGCATGAGCTTTGCTATTGCCTCGGAGGGCTGTTTGTCACCGCGTATCAACTCCTTGGCACCATCTACCTGAAGCCAGCTGCACGACATAAACTTTGATCGTTCCATATCTTTGTTCCTCTCCCGGATAATATGTGATATAATACACTTGAAAAGAAGTCGGAGCAGATGCGAATATTTTAATGATTGAACAACAATGCATCCGTTAATATATTAACACAATATATATATAAAATGCAATAGATTTTTTACAAAATATGCTATTTATGTGCGGAGTGACAGCCGTGAATAGCAACGTTCCCAAATTGCTTGCAAAGAAAAGTAATATATGATAGAATCTTTACAAAAATGTTAAGGAAAGGACAAGAATATAGATATGTGGAACAAAGAATTTATTGACACCATAGATACAAACGGGCCGGCACCTGAGAGTGAGCCTGCGAGACAGTATTATTTTATGAAGCTGTGCAAAGAATACTATGAGGACAGGCTCCATAAAACAGGGCACAGACCAAGCTACCGTGTGATCACGCAGGGTTGCCAGATGAATTCCAAGGATTCAGAGAAGCTGGGCTGGATAATGGAATTTATCGGGTTTATTCCGGAGGATGATGAGGAGGCGGAGCTAAACAGTATAAGCGCGGATGTAGTGATATACAACACATGTACGGTCAGGGAGAACGCAAACCAAAAGGTGTATGGACATCTTGGTATTTTGAAAAAACAAAAAGAAAAAAATCCCGATATGAAGATCGCCCTGTGCGGCTGCATGATGCAGGAGAACGATGAGAGGGAGAGGATCAAAAGCGCCTATCCGTATGTGGATATTGTGTTTGGCACCTTCAATATATATAGGTTTGCGGAGCTTTTGTACACACAGACCGTCACGGGGCATCAGATCATCGAGGTGTGGGATGCTCCGGCAGAGATGACCCCTGAGCTTTTTGGCAGAAGAAAATACGGCTTTAAATCCGGGGTAAACATAATGTATGGCTGCAACAATTTCTGCACCTATTGTATCGTTCCCTATGTGAGAGGGAGAGAGAGAAGCAGAAACCCGGGGGATATAATCGAAGAGATCAAAGAGCTCACACGGGACGGCGTAAGCGAAGTGATGCTTCTCGGACAAAACGTCAATTCCTACAAGGGGCTTGATGAGAACGGGGATATATACAGCTTTGCAAAGCTCCTTCGTGAAGTAAATGAGATTGACGGATTAAAAAGGATCAGGTTCATGACATCCCATCCCAAGGACCTCTCCGACGATCTGATACAGGCGATGGCTGACTGTGACAAGGTATGTGACCATCTGCATCTTCCCTTGCAGTCCGGAAGTACGGAGATACTTAAAAAAATGAACAGGCATTACAGCAGGGAGGACTATCTTGAACTTGTGGACAGGATCAGGAGCAAGAATCCGGATATTTCCCTGACAACGGATATCATAGTCGGATTCCCGGGTGAGACAGATGATGATTTTTATGATACGGTGGATGTCGTAAAAAAAGTCGGCTTTGACAGTGCCTATACTTTTATTTATTCCAAGAGGACGGGAACTCCGGCTGCGGGCTATGACGGACAGATAGATGATGATACGATCAAAAAAAGATTCGACATACTTCTCGATGTGATACATAAAGCCTCAAATGAGATATATGAGAAAAGAGTCGGCGGCTTTTATGAAGCGCTGATAGAGGAAACAAACAAAAAATCGCCAAATATGGTGACGGGGCGCTTGTCAAACAATTCCATAGTCCATGTTGAGGGGGACGGATCGCTGGTCGGAAAATATATCAAAGTCGAGCTTGTTCAGAACAAGGGCTTTTATTATATCGGAAAAATAAGCACTTGACATTTTTCTTTCATGAGTATAGTATATATAGTGTGTATCGGTCGGGAGACACAACTATATGTGTCCGACGATCATAAATCAGGAGTCTGCAATGATACTTTTTGTATCTGCAGCTTCTTTGGAAACAGGAGAGAATACCGCTATGAAATGTCCCGTTTGTTCAGCATTGGATACCAAGGTCATAGACTCACGTCCGGCAGATGACAACAGCTCTATCCGCCGCCGCAGGGAGTGCCTCGTATGCGGCAAGCGTTTTACAACATATGAGAAGCTTGAAGCCATGCCGCTTTTGATCATCAAGAAAAATGATGAGAGGGAGCCGTATGACAGGAGCAAGGTAGAAAAGGGAGTATTCCGCTCTTGTATCAAGAGACCGGTCTCCGTGGATCAGATCAATTCTCTGGTCGATTCGGTCGAGAGCACCATTTTTAATATGGGCAAGAAAGAGGTTCCAAGCTCGACCATCGGTGAGATACTTATGGACAAGCTTCAGGAGTTAGATCCCGTGGCGTATGTCCGTTTTGCTTCCGTTTATCGTGAGTTCAAGGATGTAAATACATTCATGGACGAGATCAAAAAGATGCTTGATAAGCAGAAATTAGTATAAGCTTTTGTTAAGCTCCGGTATGACCGGTTTTGTTCATATATTTTTCTGATCCCTCCGGAAGGAGGGGCATATGTACACTTTTGTTCACGCGGCAGATGTTTCGGGCTTTACGGCAAGGCTCATCAGAGTCGAGGTCGATGTCAGGGACGGGCTGCCGGTCTTTGAGTTGGTCGGATTTTTGGCTTCAGCAGTCAAGGAAGCCAGAGAACGCGTCAGGATCGCATTAAACAATCTTGGTCAAAAAATTCCCGCAAAGAGAATAACAGTCAATCTTTCTCCTGCCAATCTGAGAAAAGAAGGGACTACCTTTGATCTGCCCATAGCGGCAGCTCTTTTGACTGCGTTTGGTCATATTCCCGCAGAGGCTCTTGAAGATACAATGTTTATCGGTGAGCTTGGTCTGGATGGGAAGCTGCACTCTGTCAATGGGGTGCTTGCCATGATATTAAAGGGCAGGGAAAACGGAATAAAGAGATTTGTAGTCCCCTGCGACAACGCATTTGAAGGAAGTGTTTTGGAGGATGTTTCCATCATCCCTGTCAGAGATCTCGGTGAGGTCTTCGGATATTTAAAGGGTGAGATAAACATTGAACCGGTGAGAGAGTCCTTTGATACTTTTTATAAGAGAAACAGATCTGATGATGATATTTCGGATATATACGGTCATGAACAGGCAAAGTTTGCAGCCGAGGTCTCGGTAAGCGGCAAACACAATATGCTAATGATAGGACCGCCGGGCAGCGGCAAGACCATGCTCGCAAGGAGACTTTCGACCATCATGCCCCGCCTGTCTGTGGAGGAATGTCTGGAGATAACGAAGATATACAGCATTTGCGGACTTTTGACAAAAGAAAAGCCCATCATCACGGAGAGACCGTTCAGGGCTCCGCACCATACAACGACTCAGATCGCCCTCACCGGGGGAGGTCGTGTCCCCCTGCCCGGAGAGATAACTCTTGCCGCCAAGGGGATTCTTTTTTTGGATGAGCTTCCCGAGTATGCCAAGCAGACGATAGAGGTACTCAGACAGCCGATGGAGGAAGGCGTTGTCACCATATCGAGACTGAACAGGACAGAGCAGTATCCGTGTGACTGTATTTTTATGGCGGCAATGAACCCGTGCAGATGTGGCTTTTTCCCGGACAGGGACAGATGCAGGTGTACTACCGCGGAGATCCACAGATATCTTGACAAAATATCCGAACCTTTGCTTGACCGTATGGATATCAGTGTTGAGATGGATGTTCCTGCTTTTTCTCTGTACGGATCTCACGGTGAGACCTCCGAGCAGATAAGAGAGAGGGTCGAGAGGACAACGCTCATCCAGCGAAGGCGATATTCTGCCGAGACTTTTTCATTCAACGGGGAGCTGAAGAATTCGTCAATGGAGAAGTATTGTCCCCTGGGTGATGAGGAAATACGGTATCTGAAGGATTTTTTTGAGACTGATGAGTGCAGTATGAGACGGCTTGGCAGGATAATCAGGGTCGCGAGGACAATAGCTGATATAAACGAATGTGAGGATATCACGACAGACCATCTTGCGGCAGCCATCACACTTCGCAGTATCAACAAAAAGTACTGGGGAGGTGAAAGATGATGGATATTGATGACATGGTCTCATTGTGGATATCCCAGATCTCGGGGATAGGACCCGTGGGAAGAAAAATATTAAAATCCGTGTTTGGAAGCGAGAAAAACATGTTTCTTGCAGGAGAAGATGAGATAAAACGTAGGCTTTTGATATATAATCATACAGGAATGATAGATCATAGTATTCAGAAAAAAAGATATATAATTCCGGAAAATATAATAAAAGACCTGACTGATACGGAAAAAAAGCTAAAGATCCGTGACGAGGCGTCAAGACTGATGAAAAAGGGTATCAGCCTGTACCGGACAGAGGATGAGGGCTACCCTGACAGATTGAGGCATATCAAAAATCCTCCGGATCAGCTCTTTGTGATAGGAAGCCTTCCTGATCCTGATACCGCAGCCATAGCGATCATAGGCGCGAGAAACTGTACTCCGTATGGAAGGGATATGGCGAGAATGTTCGGATATCGTCTGGCTGAAGCGGGAGTAAACGTGATCAGCGGCATGGCTATAGGCATTGACGGATGGAGTCACAGGGGAGCCATAGAGGCGGGAGGAAGAACCTATGCGGTGCTTGGGAGCGGAGTTGAGGTCTGTTATCCTCCCGCCAATGAAAAGCTCTATAATACCATCCCGGAGAGAGGGGGTATTATCAGCGAATATCCGACCGGATACGGTGCCATGCCCGTGAATTTCCCCATGAGAAACAGGATAATAAGCGGACTTTCAGACGGTATCCTCGTCGTGGAGGCGAGGATGCGCTCCGGAAGCCTGATCACCGTTGATTTCGCGCTTGATCAGGGAAAGGATGTATTTGTGATACCCGGGCGCATAGGAGATGAGCTGAGTGTCGGCTGCAACAGGCTCATCAGGCAGGGAGCAATACCTGTTTTGACTCCCGATGATATTCTCGAGTATTACAATATAGAAATAAAAGCTGAAAAAACAAACGAGCTGGATGCCGATGAGAACAGGATATACTCGATGATAGGGGAAAAGCCGGTAGGGATAATGAAAATCGCGCAAAACGCGCAGGGGAGCCTTGCAAATACCATAAGCATCATCTCGGGACTCAAAAAGCGCGGGTTCATCAGGGAGGTCGCGAAGGATCAATATATAAGGTGCTGAATCCCTTATGTAGCGGAGTGACACTTTCAGGCGTGAACAGTAACTGTGAAGACAAAAAAATTGATGTCCGTCAAAATGCGTAAAATCAGTCATTTATCAGACTTTTTACATGTGATATATAAAATTCGCTCTTGAAATGAAAAACAATTTGATGTATTGTATTGATTTGAACATAGCTTTGATGTAAGCGAGGTAATGTAAATGTCTAAGAACCTGATAATTGTTGAGTCACCGGCAAAATCAAAGACCATAAAGAGATTTCTCGGGAAGAATTATGAGGTGGTAGCCTCCAATGGTCATGTCAGGGATCTGCCCAAATCGCAGATGGGGTTTGATCCTGAACACGATTTTGAGCCGAAATATATAACAATACGCGGCAAGGGCGAGCTTTTGGCTTCTCTTAGAAAGGAAGTAAAAAAGGCTGACAAGATATATCTTGCAACCGACCCGGACCGCGAGGGAGAGGCAATATCCTGGCATCTGTGTGCGGCGCTCAATCTCGATCCGGACAAGACAAGCAGGATAACATTTAATGAGATAACCAAAAATGCCGTAAAACAGTCTCTAAAGGAGTCAAGAGCCATAGATATGGGACTTGTTGATGCGCAGCAGGCAAGGCGCGTGCTTGACAGGATGGTGGGCTATTCCATATCACCGCTTTTGTGGGCAAAGGTAAAAAGAGGGCTTTCTGCCGGAAGGGTACAGTCGGTAGCGCTCAGGATAATAGCTGACAGGGAACAGGAGATCGATGCTTTTATCCCCAGAGAATACTGGACACTTGAAGCCGATTTTGAGGTGGAGGGCGTCAAAAAGCCTCTCAGGGCGAGCTATTACGGCAAAAATGACAAAAATGAGCTCGGTTCAAAAGCCGAGGTGGATAATGTCCTAAAGGAGCTAAAGGGCAGTACCTACATCGTTGATGATATCAAGACCGGAGAGAGGACAAAAAAGGCTCCGCTGCCGTTTACAACATCAACACTTCAGCAGGAGTGCTCAAAGACTCTCAATTTTCCGACAAGAAAAACCATGCAGATCGCGCAGCAGCTGTATGAGGGCGTAAATGTAAAGGGACACGGAACGATCGGTCTTATCACTTATCTTCGTACTGATTCGACCAGAATATCCGATGAGGCTGATGCTGCCTGCAAGGAGTACATAAAAAGCGTTCACGGTGAGCAGTATGTGATAAAGGGCGGTCATTCCGAGAAAAAAGGCAAGAATGTACAGGATGCACATGAGGCGATCCGTCCGACATATGTGGAGCTGACACCCGCGGCAATAAAGGATTCTCTTTCAAGAGACCAGTACAGGCTGTATCAGCTCATATGGAAAAGATTTGTAGCCAGCAGGATGAGCTCTGCAAGGTATGAGACGATATCCGCGAGGATAGTTAATTCCTCCCATGTGTTTACAAGCTCGGGCTCCAAGCTTGTTTTTCCGGGCTTTCTCTCGGTCTATCAGGCAGAGGAGGACAAGGCGGAGAATAATCCCGCGCTTACCAAATTGAAAAAGGATTCAAAGCTTAAGCTGATAGAGCTTGATCCCGAACAGCATTTCACACAGCCGCCGGCGCATTTTACCGAAGCTTCTCTTGTAAAATCACTTGAAGAACTCGGAATCGGCAGACCAAGTACATATGCGCCCACCATCACTACGCTCATTTCAAGGCGTTATGTGACCAAAGAAAAGAAAAACATTTTTCTCACGGAGCTCGGTGAGGTCGTAAATAAAATAATGGTCGAGGAGTTCCCGAGCATAGTAGATGTGAACTTTACGGCGACCATGGAGGCGTTGCTTGACGGGATAGCGGACGGAGAGGTCGAGTGGAAATCGGTCATAAAAAATTTCTATCCCGATCTGAAGGAAGCGGTCGACAAGGCGGAAAAAGCGCTTGAAAAGATTGAGATCCATGATGAAGTGACCGATATAATATGTGACGAATGCGGAAGAAATATGGTCATCAAATACGGTCCGCACGGAAAGTTTTTGGCATGTCCGGGATTTCCGGAGTGCAAAAACACCAAGCCGTATTATGAAAAGATCGGTGTCAAGTGTCCCAAGTGCGGTGGTGAGATCGTGATCAAGAGGACGAGAAAGGGACGCCCCTATTACGGTTGTGAGAACAATCCCGAATGTGACGTGATGACGTGGCAGCGTCCGTCCGGAGAGCTGTGTCCGAAGTGCGGTTCACTTATGGTACACAAGGGGAACAAGCTCTGTTGTTCGGATGAAAAATGCGGATTTGTCAGTTGAAAGCAAACTTAGTCTTGTCATAGTCAGATTTTTGTGATAGAATAATCGGATAGGGGATATATATGAGCATAGAACTATTGGATCGCACGAGAAAGGTGAACAGCCTTTTGACCGCGAAGTCAGATGAAAAGGTCGCTTTTTCCAGCATATGTGAGCTGGTGGGAGGATTCCTCGGATCAAGCGTATATGTTATCAGCCGCAGGGGGAAGCTTCTCGGTGTTTATCATCATCCGGATGTAGCGGATATTGCCGGATTCAAGGGTGCGCAGGTCGGTGAGTGCGTTGATGAGATGACCAACGACAGATTCTTAAGCGTCCTTTCGACCAAGGAGAACGTAAACCTTGAAACACTGGGGCTTGATGAGTACGAGGCGGACGATTTCAGCGCCCTGATCGCGCCCATCATGGTCGACGGACAGAGGCTCGGTACTTTTTTTCTGTACCGCAAGGAAAAGATATACAGGATCGAGGAGATCATTCTGTGCGAGAACTGCAACATGATGATCGGACTTGTGATGACGACCTCTCTTTTGGAGGAAACAGGAGAGGAAAAGGGCAAAAAAGAAGCCATATCATCAGCGATAAGAACTCTCTCAGACCTTGAACAGAGGTCTGTTGCCGCAGTGATACATTCTCTCGGCGGCATGAGCGGCAGAGTGATAACATCAGCCCTTGCGAGCGAGTATCATGTGACAAGATCAGTGATGGTAAATGCTCTCAGGAAGTTAGAGAGCGCAAGGCTTATCAGAACGCAGTCATCCGGTGTCAAGGGTACCAATATCGAGGTGCTCAACGACATTGCATATGATGAATTTGAGAATATCTACAAAGAGAAATGGAATTCATAAACGCAAACGGAATTGTGATCATTCATAATGCCATTTGCGTTTTTGTGAGAAAAAAGAAAAGAGATAAGGAGGGGACTACATGATTCTGTCAGAAGCTTACAACTATGTAAATGTTCTTGACAAGGCGGCAGATGCCAGCTGGAAGAGGAACACCGTGCTCGCGAATAACATAGCAAATGCCGACACGCCGAATTATAAGCGCAAGGATGTGCAGTTTGAAACCTATCTCATAGGAGCTATCGGGGGTACGGATTCGCTTGACAAGACGATCGCGGATATGGATCTTGACGATCTGAATGCGACTACCTATACCGAGCAGGCGGGACTGAGCTATCGTTACGACGGAAACAATGTCGATATCACGACTGAAAACGTTGAGCTCGCGAAAAATCAGATCAGGTACAATACCCTGATGACTTCGATCAACCACGAGTTTCAGGATCTGAAGGCTGCCATCAGCGGCGGCGGAAGATGATTTTTTATAAAAAAATTCCGATGGAGGTGTTGCTATGTCTGTATTTGGAGCATTTGATGTCAGCGCGACAGGGCTTACCGCCCAGCAGCTCAGGATGGATACGATATCTGAGAATATCGCGAATATTAATACTACCAGGGATGGAAAAGGAAACATATACAGAAGAAAAATGGTCGTGTTCGAGGAAAAGGCTTATCCGACCTTCAAGGAGAGTCTGGGACTTGCCGGTCAGTACATAGGAAAGGGAGTCAAGGTCACCCGCATCGTAGAGGATCCGAGTGAGGGGAGAATGGTCTATGATCCGGGACATCCCGATGCCAACGAGGACGGGTATGTTATCTATCCGAATGTAAATACCGTCACCGAGATGACGAATATGATCGATGCCACCAGGGCATATGAGGCAAATGTAACGATGCTCAACGCGTCAAAGAGCATGGCTACCAGAGCTTTGAATATCGGACAGGGATGATGACCGGAGGAGCATGACATGAATATATCAAATATTTCATCGATAAGAAATCTTGAAGAGGTGAGCCGTTATTCCACGGCCAATCCTCTCGCGCCGCAGACCAAGGCGGAGAAGGCAACAAGCTTTGATGCGCTCCTGAACGATGCCATGGGACTTGTGAAGGAGACCAATGACTATTCAAACAAGGCAGAGGAGGAGAAGATCAAATTTGCCACAGGAGAGTCTGACAGCCTTCACGACCTGATGATCGCCCAGCAGAAGGCAACTGTTTCTTTGCAGTACACGGCTGCCGTGAAAAACAGTGTAGTAGAGGCGTATCGAACAATAATGAACATGCAATTCTAGTTACATAAGAAATTCAGTCACGAAGTGACAGTATAGCGCGGAGCGTAGCGGAGTGCGGGAATTTCGCATGTGTGGAGTGACAGCCGTGAATAGTAACCATGAATAGTATCCGATTATAGGTTAGGTATATAGCAGGTATATAGAAAATGATGGATCGACTCATTGCGATCCGGGACAAACTCTTAGAGTTCTGGAATCGTTATACGACCAAGCAGAAGACAATAATCATCTGTGTGACGCTCGCAATCTTTTTTGCGATCGTCCTTTTGGCGTATTTTATGACTCGTCCGGTCTATGTCGATCTGATCACGCTGAATTCGGAAGCCGCGAGCACATTCAGGGATCAGCTTGACGGCGCGGGAGTTGATTATGAGGCGGAAGCCACCTCTACCGACAGGGTACACTTCAAGGTCGAGCAGTCCCAATACACAGATGCCGTGGCTGTCATGGGAGCCAATCAGGTCACTGATGAGACCGGGATGTCATGGCAGGATGCGCTCGAGGAGGATATGACGACCACGTCACAGATCCGTACAGCCAAGCTCACCCTCGCTCTCCAGGCATCGATAAGAACAGGGCTTTTGACCTTTGACGGGGTAGAGGATGCCACGGTATTTCTCGACCAGCCCAAGGATGACGGAACGGTATTTGCAGAGCAGAAGGAAACCTCTGTCAGCGCATCCCTAAAGCTGAAGGCTGATACCGAGATGGATGAGCAGACCGCGATGGGTATAGCATATTATATTGCAAATGCCGTCGGAAACAAGACCACGGACAGTATCATCATTACGGATACGGCGGGCAACCTTCTCTATGGGAGCAAGGAGGACAACACCCTCGGCGGGGCTGTCTCCGGCAATGCCGATTACAGACAAAAGCTTCAGAACCAGTTCGCCCTCAATGTGGAGACGATGCTCAGAAAAGCGGGCTGGGACGATGTAGAGGTCAGCAAAAACGCCATCGTATTCAACATGGACAAGATAGATGAGTTGATCAAGACCTATACTGCCAATGAGGGAATGGAGCAGGGACTTTATTCTCATTCCTATGAATACAAATCTACCGGTCAGTCGGGAACAGGAGGGATACCCGGTACCGATTCAAACGGTGATGAGACGGATTATCTGATCACCGGCAACGGTCAGACCAATACCGAAACGATCCTCAACAAATACGATTATCTGCCGAATGAGACCGTGAGAAATATCGCCTATGAGGTCGGTGCAGTAAAGCCCGAGGAGTCCTCGATAGGAATAATACTTACACATTACAATGTAATACACGAGGAGAGCCTTGCCGAGCAGGGACTTCTTGATGACATAAGCTTTGACCAGTATGTAGAGCAGAATTCCCAGACGACCGACATAGAGCTTCCAAACCGGGACGAGCTGATAGAGCTGATATCCGCTGCAACAGGTATAGCAACAGGAAATATACAGGTCATGGCTCAGGACAAGCCCGTGTATGTTGCGGCAGAGACAGGTTCATTCTTTGACAACATCACCAATTATCTGATGGTGCTGCTCACGGTACTGATCGCGGTGCTTTTGATATTTGTGATCATAAGAGGCACATCACCTGTCGAGGTGACTGAGACAGAGCCTGAGCTCTCCGTGGAGGATCTTTTGGAAACTACAAGAGATGAGAGAACACTCGATGAGATCGAGCTTGATGATAAGTCGGAAACGCGTATCATGATAGAGAAGTTTGTTGATGAGAATCCGGAGGCGGTGGCTCTTTTGCTTCGCAACTGGATCAATGAAGACTGGGGAGGTGTATAAAGATGGCAGCGCAGAGTAATTCAGTCACAGACCTTGACGGCATACAAAAAGCTGCGATCCTTCTGATCACGATAGGTCCCGAGAAGGCATCTACAGTATTCAAGCATTTGAAGGAGGATGAGATCGAGCAGCTGACACTTGAAATAGCGAATACGAGAAGCGTGTCTCCGGCGCAAAAGGAAGCCGTGCTTGATGAGTTCTATGAGGTCTGCCTCGCTCAGCAGTACATAGCGGAGGGTGGTATCGGCTATGCCAAGGATCTTCTGCAAAAGGCTCTCGGTGATGACAAGGCTGCCCAGGTGCTTGGAAAGCTCACTGCGTCACTGCAGGTTCGTCCGTTTGAGTTTATCAGAAAAACAGAGGCCTCACAGATACTTAACTTTATTCAGGATGAGCATCCTCAGACGATCGCCCTTATCCTTTCTTATCTGTCACCGCAGCAGTCGGCGGCTATTATCTCTGCCCTGACACCTGACAAGCAGACGGATGTTGCCAAGCGTATCGCGATGATGGATCGTACATCACCCGATGTCATCAAGGAAGTCGAGAATATTCTTGAACAGAAGCTCTCATCCCTTGTCAGTCAGGATTACACGATCGTCGGTGGTGTGGACTCTGTAGTAGAAGTCCTCAATACCGTAGACCGCGGTACAGAAAAACACATCATGGAGAACTTGGAGATCGAGGAGCCGGAGCTCGCGGACGAGATCAGAAAGAAGATGTTCGTGTTCGAGGATATCCTCATGCTCGACGACCGTTCTATACAGAGAGTCCTCAGGGAGGTCGAGAACTCAGAGCTTGCGGTTGCTCTTAAAAATGCCAATGAAGAGGTTCAGAATGCGATCTTTAACAACATGTCATCCCGTCTTGTTGACATGATCCGTGAGGATATGGAATATATGGGTCCCGTAAGACTAAAGGATGTTGAGGAGGCTCAGCAGAAGATCGTTAATATCATACGAAAGCTTGAGGATAGCGCTGAGATCGTTATTTCCCGTGGTGGAGGTGATGAGATAATTGTCTAATATCGTCAAATATCCCTTTGTAAATATGCAGGGAAAGGAAGCCCGGACTGTCTCCTATGAGAAGCCGGGCGACTTTACGCCTTTGGAGAAGCCCAAAAAGGTAGTTGTCAGGGATGCTGCCGAGGTCGAACTCGAAAAAGAGCAGGGCTTTAGCATAGAGGATATATTCAGGGTGATCCCGTCCGCGGTAAAGGTAGGCGGAGATCAGGATGAGGAGCCCGAATTTACTCCGGGCATAGATGCTGAGGATATCGGCGAGGAGCTGAGAGAGAAAACAGAAGCTGCCGAAAGGGAAGCGGAGCGTATCGTTGAAGCCGCCAGAGAGCAGGCTGATGAGATAGTAAAGAATGCAAGGGACGCGGCGGAAGGAGTTATGGTACAGGCTCACGGCGAGGGCTTTGATGCCGGCAGGCAGGAAGGGCTCATATCCGGGATGGCAGAGGCTGACAGGATAAAAGCCGAACTGGAGGAGCAAAAAAACGCCCTGAATGCGGAGTATGAGCAGATGGCAGCGGAGCTTGAACCGAAGTTTGTGACTTTGGTCATGGAGCTTGTCGAGAAAATGACCGGCATCGTGGCAGAAGGCTCAGAGGATGTTATACTTCACCTGATGCGCGCAGGACTAAAGGATGTCAGGAAAAATGCCGAGCGCATCATAGTCAGGGTGTCACAGGAAGATCTGCCTGCCGCGGAGGCGCATAAAAAAGAACTCATGGAAGAGCATGGGACCGATGCCGCCATAGATATAGTGGCAGAGGAGGGCATGGAGAAAAACGAGTGCATCATAGAGACTGACAACCAGATGCTTGATGCCGGCATAAAAACCCGGCTTGACAATCTCATGACTGCCATTCGTATGCTGATATAAGACGATTTGTTTATTACTTTGAGGTGATCAGATGTTTCAGGCGGTTTCATTTGCCAAATACAATTCGCTGCTTGACAGAAGCTATGTCAAGGCTTTGGGGAAGGTCGCAAAGGTCGTGGGACTCACCGTCGAGTCCATAGGACCCGAGGCGAAGCTAAATGACCTGTGCCTGATACACTCCGCGTCAAGAGAGGAGCCTGTCAAGGCGGAGGTCGTTGGATTTCGTGATGACAGGGTGCTTCTCATGCCGTATGACGATGTGGAGGGCGTGGGACTTGGAAGCTTTGTTGAGAATACCGGAGAGCCGCTAAAGGTCGCCGTTACCGATGAGCTGTTGGGGCAGTCTTTGGACGGGGTCGGCAATCCCATGTCGTTTGAGGGACTTCCCGAAGAGTCGCCCAAATATTCCGTAGAGGCAGACCCGCCGGATCCGTTGTCAAGAGAAATAATAACCGATCCGCTCCCGCTCGGAGTCAAGGCTGTTGACGGGCTTATCACCGTAGGCAAGGGACAGCGTATCGGGATATTTGCAGGCTCAGGAGTGGGAAAAAGTACTCTCATGGGTATGTTTGCGAGAAATACCAAGGCCGATATAAATGTGATCGCGCTTATCGGAGAGCGTGGACGTGAGGTCAGGGAGTTTATCGAGAGAGACCTCGGTGAGGAAGGTATGAAAAGGTCGGTCGTCGTGATAGCCACCTCGGACAGACCGGCGCTTATCAGAAACAAGGCAGCCAAGACCGCGACGGCTATTGCCGAATATTTCAGGGATCAGGGCAAGGATGTCCTGCTCATGATGGACAATCTGACACGTTTTTCCATGGCGCAGCGTGAGATAGGACTCGCGTCCGGCGAGCCTCCGGTATCGAGAGGATATCCGCCGAGCGTGTACTCCGAGATGCCAAAGCTCTTGGAGAGGGCAGGCAACTCTGACAAGGGCTCGATCACCGGACTTTACGCGGTGCTTGTTGACGGTGATGATTTCAACGAGCCGATCGCGGACACCGCCAGAGGAATACTTGACGGTCATATAGTACTTTCCAGAGGAATGGCGCAGAAGAACCACTATCCGGCTATAGATGTTCTTGCAAGTATATCCCGTGTCATGTCTGCTGTTGCCACAAAAGAGCACAAGGCGGTCGCGGGACGGATGAAGGAAGTGCTTGCCACCTACCGTGATGCCGAGGATCTGATAAATATTGGTGCGTACAGGGCAGGCTCAAATAAAGGGATAGACTATGCGATAGAGAAAATCGACGCTGTCAACTCATTTCTCAAACAGGGTACGGATGAGAAATTCGACTTTGAT
>JAGBOK010000152.1 GCA_017633905.1 Eubacterium sp.
TCGTCTGAACTGTTTTTTTATATATAGGTCTTATGAGGCGTTTGGGGGCGCTTCCGTGGCTGATATTTATTGTTAAGGTGTCCTCTGACGTAAGCTCTGCCCCGCTCTCATCAACCCACTTGACAAACTCCGCATCTCCGCCCGTATCTATCGCATACAGCGTGACCTCATAGTCCTCTCCCTGATCCATGGTGATGATCCTGTCATTGTCAGGGGTGTGGTTAGAAAAAAGAAGCTTGTCGGCAGTGGGAGTCAGCTCGCTCGCATCATCAGACAGCCTCGCCGCGTACACCGATGGATCCTTTGCGGCATAGGTACGACCGTTTAGAATTATGGCGACGCATGAGCCGTTTTTGCTTATGACCGCGGCAGTCCTTGTGGCATCTCCGATGATAAAAACCTTGTCTTTTTTCTGCGAATTGCTCTCCTTGTACTCTCTGTAATGATCATCCCTGTTTTTGATGAGTTCAAAATATTTCTCAGGAGTATGGGCAGCGCCTATGAGGGAGAGATTTTTCATGAGTGATCCGATGATGCAAAAGCCGTCCGCCCCGGAGCTTACATAATCATAGTGAGCTATCTCAAACAGCATATAGATCACGGACTTCCACATGCCCGCAATAGCGGTGTATTCCTCGTCAGTCATGGAATCCTTTAGCGGCTTGTCAAACCACTTCCATGTTATCGCATATATCTCATCGCGGTCGGCAGGACTTAGATTGGAAAAGCCCTCGTGAATGGCATCCTTGACATCATTTATCCTGAAAAAATCCTTGACACCCACGCCATCCCTAAGGCTCATGATCGACTCCGCTATGGCATCGAGATGTCCTGACGGTGATGTCATCACAAGCCTTAACACCCACGAAAGCACGGATTCCAAGGTCTCCCCACCCTCTATTATGTGTCCGGCAAATGACTCTCTGTCCGGGGCAACAGTATTGCCAAGAGCGTTTATCAGCGCGTCTAAAAATCCTTCCTGGGTTCCAAACGGAGAAGTGACCATAGTGTAGTTGATGTCCTCAGGGATCGAGGCACCGAAAAAATCAAGCTTGTAGGATATGCTCATCCGATATGCCTGAAACATACTCGATGTATCTTCTATCACAAACTCATCCCCGTAATGAGAAAATCCCATGTATTCCGGAATGACCTTCGGCACCGGATCACAGCTGTTGATGGTGCAGTGTGAATTCGGATAAGAACGCGTCTTCTCATATGCCGCCCTGGGCGCGGCAAATGAATAACCGTAGATATTGTTGCCTGAGGGGTCGTAAGCGTCGGTCAACAGTTTTGTCAGGATGTCCGTCACCGCTCCCGCCCTTGAAAAACCGGCTATCCAGAATTTCGCATGACCGGTGTCTATATCGTATTCTTCTATGTAAGCATCCACTACTGACTTTGCCCTCTCGGCAGCTTTTCTAAAGCCCTCGGAATCACCTGTCATGCCCACTTTCATATTGCTTATCCACTCGCTCTCATAGCCGGCACCCCTGATGCCTATGGGTATGAGTGTATATTCGGCGTCACCTGATGTGATCGTCTTGTGCGCAAGGGCAACTCCTATCGTATCTTCTCCGGGCTTTCTTATGAAGTCGGCATTTACACATATATCCGTGCAGCCGATCTTGTCAAGAAGAGTTCTTATGTTGACGGATTTATTCTTGTATGCGACCTTGTTCCCCTGTGATGCTGCCATTGATGCGGTCGCCATGCACATGGACATGGTCGCGAGATGCTCATTGTAAACCGCGGCTGATTCAAAAAAATAACCGTCAGAATAATAGAACCTCTCGTCGCGGTCATCTGTTGCTCCCGTATAGGAAAATGTACCGCAGATGATAGGTGAATCGCCGTATGATGGGATGGTCGAAAGGGCGGTCTTGACTTCTGCGGGTACAGTTTTCGTATAGCCTGCCGCGTATTCTGCCCGAGATACAAAAAATATTAAGAGCAATAACAAAAATAATGCACGCAACCAAAATATACGTGCATTAAGCATTTTATTCCAAACATAAATATTTCTATTATGCATATTTTAGCTTTCCCCTTGCTTCCTTCAGGCTGCAAATTGATCAATGGAGAATCCAAACGACGATAAATAAAACGCCCTGATCTTTATATTTGATTCTACCACCAAATGCTTATTATTGCAATAATTTTTTATGTGATCTCGACTATATAGGAGATGCCGCCAAAGGAAAGCTTATCGCCGTCCGCAAGACACTTCTTCTCAAACGGAGGTATCCTTGTACTGTTAAGATATGTACCCGAACCGCTCTCCTCATCGATAAGATACACCGATCTGCTCTCCCTTTGGATACTCGCATGGATCGGGGATATATCTTTTCCTTCGATATGACCGTCAGTTCTTTTCTCATCGGCTCCGATATGCCATGGAAAATATATTACAGGCATCATAGGCGTCCCTCTTTCGGTAGGTATCAGACACACATTTATTTCCTCGTCCATATCAAAAATGATATCAGGCTCCGAATCCTGCCACAGCCGCCTCGCTCCATATCCTGCTGCGGTCAAAAAAAATACATAGGCTCCGGTCATCATCCAGTAGTCCCTCCTGCCTGTAAGCTTTGAGTCAAATATCCCCAATACCATAAGTACGGTCGGGATCAGTATCCCTGCCGCAACAAGCAACAAAGGAAGCAGCTTTTTATTCTGATCCGGATCTGTATTTTGGCGCGGACTTTTAGCGTTACTGTCTTTATTATTTTTTTTGATCATGTTATATAGTTTTTTCTTTGGTTCTGATGTTCGAGACAAATCTTTTTGATACTGATCCCCCGCTTCCTCATTTCTTTCCGTTCCTATCAGTTCTCTTATCTGTCTTTTGGTCTTGCTGCCCGTGATCAGCCTGTCATGGATACTGTATATATACTCAGCAGCCTCACGGTCGTACTCAGGGTATTTTATGGCAGTCTCGATAAGCCCTGCGATAGCAGCGGAGATATTTTGCCTGTGCTCTGATACATATATACCTCTTACAGTATCCTTATCTCCAATAAATACCGTGTCACATGTGATCACAAGATGTTCTCCCGCAAGAAGAAATCTTTCAAGTTCATCAGTGATGTCAAGAATGCCTGATATAACCTGCCTCCATCCATCAACAGAAAGGGGCTTTGACTCAAGATAGTCACCTAATTTTTCATATCTTTCAGTCTCATAGACGTAGTCTCTTCTGCCGTTCACCCTCTCTATCTGCACGGGAAGCAGTGTCTCTATACAGCCCCTCTCCAAAATGCGGTCGGCTATATGATAGCTGTCATCTCCCTCTATCCTTATATATTTTCCGTTGCTATCGCTCCACTCTTCTGTTATCATTGCTAACCTCCCGATCTGATCGCATCCATATCCCATTTTAACCTTGCGGGATAAACATTATATACTCCTGCTTCTTCCTCCCGTTCTCCGTCATCACCGCCCCATATCCTCCTTAGAAATGAAAATGTAACGGGAAGGGAATACCGGACTCTGACCTCTGTCGAGATCAGGGAATCCGAAACCTCCGTGCCGGTGACTGCAAGCAAAAACAAGTGTTTATCAAGGTCTTGTCTCAGCCTTTGCACAAACTCATCTTCTCCGTATTTTTTATCCTCCTTCATATGTACCCATCTGCTTAGCTGTCTGTGAGAAATAGTCTCTATTTCCATCCTGTCATGCACATACAGACCTGTATATAAAACAGCCATTATAATCGTGATGCATATTGTTACGATAAACGTCGCCTCAACAGTATAATAGCCGTTCTGGGAAATTCTTGTTTTATCGTTTATAAAAAATGCCATATAACCACCACCATCATATAGCCGGCGAGCGTAAAGGGAACAAAGGGCATCCGGTACTTGCGCGAGACCTTTTTTGCGGCTAACAAAAACCCGCCTGCTATTGCAGACAAAACCAGGGCAATAAACAGTATCTCCATATTTTTATAAAAACCGACACTCACTCCGGACACACCGTAAACAAGTGCATCTGCTTCACCAATCCCGCCCTTGCTGAGTCTGCTTATCAGGTACAGCAATACACTTGTTATAAGTCCCGCCGCAACACTCAGTATATTCACACCCACGATCAGCTCTGTCACAAATACAGAGCCCATACACACCACTCCCGGAGTTATCGGGATATGCTTATACTTAATATCGAGCACGCTCATTACGGTCAAATAAACAGCCGTTATTATTTCTATGATCATAAATACCGCTTCTGACATTTCGCTCCCTTTTTTCCTGATCCGCCCGCTCCGACAGACTGTCACGACGTTTTATCGATACTATTCCCTGCTGTCGCTCCGCACGGCACAACCTGTGTTCGACCGCGGAAATCATGGATTCCCGCACTTGCTGCATGGAGCCCTGTTCCCGACCTCTGATAGCATTATTTCAATTATCGTTCTTTTGATCTCCGAGCATGCCCTGTTCAGGTGATATCTGTCACCGTAGTTGGTTATCCACACCTCCTGATCAGGCAAGGCATGTATTCCGGATGTGCATTTGCTGCACGGATAATATATCCCTCCGCCGGAGTTTCTTAAGCCCCCGATATCTCCGAATAAAATACGGGAAATACTAAGCCGCAGATATGTACAGTTTTTGTCTCTGTGATACACTCTTCCCGTGGGCGTCACATATACCACTGTATCATCAGGCTTCTCATTCTCTCTTTTATCTACCCCGACAAATGCCCTTCCGTGAACCCTCTCACTGAACACCGGCTTTATAAAAGAAAATAAAGCAAACGGGATCACTGTAGTATAACTGACTCTCAGATCTATCTCATCGTTTTCCTTTAAAAAAGATGAGCCTGACAACAGCATCGTAACAGTAGGATCTGAAAGATATATACCAAGCTTTGTCCTGTAATAAAGCTCGTTCGACAAAAGCTTTTTTGCACCCGTACCTGCCTCTGCCGAGGCTTCGGATACTACCCTTGTCATGGCATGCCTGACCTCATCCTGTGTCCTGATGATAAGTCCGATATATACAAATGTAAGTACCGCAAATATAAAAACGGGCAGTACAAGAGAGCTTTCAACAGTAAGCGAGGCGGCAGAGGGTATCCTATCTCGGTATAAATGCGCTTTGATCATTTTTGCAAAATGTTGCTTTTTTTTAAGATCCAGCAGGTATTTGTTCATAATCTTTCTGATCCACTCCTTTCAAAATGATAATAGATAAAATAGAATACCCTCTCCCGCCTCGCATAATTCTGACTCCTGCCCCCCGGCAGACTGTTCACAGCTGTCACTCCACGATAACTCTATGGCAGGTATCCGGTTCGTATCCTGCAGAGGTACTCCCGTCCTGAGATATCACGGTCAAGCAGCTTTTCCACGGCAGGAAGCGTAAAAAACTTCGCCGGATAAAAAAATCCCGCCTCCACTGTCATATCAAATACGCACTGTCCGAAGTTGAATCCTTCATAGCCGTTTTTCTTCATATCCATTTCTATCAGATCCATCACCCTGTACAGCCTGATCTTTTTCTCCGTCATCGCAAGGAACATCCATATATATTCCCTGTATCCAAAGGATGCTGCTCTCCCCTCGCCATATGTTTTTGCCCTGTCCGTTATGGCAGAGTTCGTTATCAGAAAGATCTCGGGAAATGTTGTTTTGACCCCGGACGATGTCTTGATGAGCGGAACATCCTTTCCCATCAAAAGAGCCGCAACATCAGTGAGGCTCTCAACAAACGCCCATGTAATGAGGATCAATGTCTGTGTGAACCTGATCAAAAACGCAAGTCCTATGAACCCGACGACAGCTGCCGCTGCCGCATATGCCTCAGCTCTTTTGGCTCCATCCGAAATGATCGCCGTGAAATTAGCAACGACTCTTAAAAGCAATATCCTTGATAATACCGATTCTAAATTTGACCTGTCACTTTTTCCGCCCGCGATCACATATTCCCACCCGTAGTCAAGCGCGTGCTTCCATTCCTTTTTCACATCACCTGTTTCCGTATTATCTGCATCACCTGATCTTACATTCAGGGCTCCTTCCGAAGATGCATCCTGCTCCGCTCCCTTATCACCGGGGGTATAACCGGTAAGCATTTTGGTAATATAGTTATCAAGCGCAAATTCCTCTATTGCGTACCCGCCGATGCTGCCAAGCACACCGCTTAAGCGAACCTCCTCTTCATCCGCAAGCTTTGACATTGAATCGGAGTACTCTTTTTTATCGGGTTCCTGTTCATAATAATCCGCATAAATGTCACTCTGCTTTATTCCCTTGTCAGATATCCTGTCAGGCTGATCTGTTACCAGAGATAAAAGCCCTCCGCCCGCCGCATCTGAAAGAGCCTCCATCGGAGAAGCGTCCTCTCCTCCGGCATTATCGACACCGCTGTAATCAAATGACAAAGCTGAGGTATCATAATCCATCCACAGACTCTTTAATTCTTTTTTCATCTCTTTTGTATCCATGTCAGGATCATTTATAAGCTCTTTGGTCTGCGTTAATACTCTCAGATTGGCTCTCAGGGACGGAAGTCCTGATATTACCCTCTCTGCCATATCGGAGTGGCTCCCGCCGTTTACATCAGCAATGAGCCTGTCCCCCTCCTCTATGGCTTCTTCCGTCTTTTCTATTATCCTGTCAAGCTTCGTCTCAAAACCATCATCAATATCTTTCCACTTAACAGGCGTCTCATCGATCCTTTTTTTCATCTCGCTCCAGACCGCAGCCTGCCCCACGCCAAAATCCGAGCCCGTATAATCTTTTTCCGCCGTGAATTTTTTGGCAAAATAACTGTCCACAGATACCTGTCCGTTTTTCTTTAGTCTAACACCATCTACGAGCCGCATGAGTCTTTGGATCCTCTCATCCAGTATCGTATCAATTTTTATTTCTTCCACGGTTTTTTCTATAGCCTAAGCCTGAGCCTCATGGTCAGAAAA
>JAGBOK010000153.1 GCA_017633905.1 Eubacterium sp.
AAAAAATAGAGAACAAAGGTAACAAAAGCCCACGCGCCAGACAGCTCCTCATCATAAAGATCATACTCGGAGTATTTCTCATCAACGGTTTGGTCGGGATCATCATATCACAGATCGTTCTGCCAAAGGAGGTCGATGATTCCGGGTATTATTGTGAGAAATTTGATCCCCAATGGTCACAGGTGATGAAGGATGGATCCAAAAAGCCTGTCGATGTAGGAGAGCGGCTGGAGGGTGAATACGGTGAAAACTTTATCCTTGAAACCAGAGTGACGGCAAGGCTTGCCACCTATGGTTATCTGTGTGTCACATCCGCAAGACAGGATGTCAAGATCTTTGTTGAAAACAAGCTGAGAGCTTCCTATTCAACAAAGGATACCCGTCTGTACGGAAGTTCAAGTGCGCCTTTTTATCTACTTGCAAAATTTTCGGCAGAGGACGAGGGTAAAAAGCTGACTGTTGAGCTGCAGACGGAATCGCCATACTCGGGGCTTGTTATGGATATGTACTACGGCAGTCAGCTCGGTATATGGCTTGAACTCTTTTCAAGAGACGGTCTGGAGCTGTTTATCGGGGCAGTCATGTTCCTCCTTGCCATCATCTGTATCGTAGTAAGTCTCGTTCTGAGGATTCTCTATCACAAAAAGGAGCCGAAGGGAGATCTTCTGTATCTTGGTATCGGTGAGATGCTGGCAGGCATCTGGGTGATCGCCAACTCGCCGTTCAGGCAGATGATCTTTCCCAATATTTCATCCATCAGCGATATGACGTTCTTTTCACTGATGCTGCTGCCGCTGCCTTTTCTCGTATTTATCAACCAGGCTCAGGAGGGAAGATACTACAAGCTGTATTTTGTCATGGCGATCATAGCCATTGCAGACACCGTGATATGCTCCATACTTGCACTGACGGGCGTATCGCAGTTTCAGGTGCTGGTATTTGGGATATTCGCGGTGCTCGGAGTCACAATGGTGATCTTTATCGTAACCATTGCCATAGATATACGCAAAAAGCGTGTCAATGAATACATACATGTTGTCATAGGACTTGGCGGAGTGATACTGGCCGGTATATTCCAGATGGTCACCTATCTGATGAGAAGTACGGTGATAGGCTCCTCGGCTCTTTGCATCGGATTTATCTTCCTGCTGATAATGTCCATCATAAGACTTCTGAGAAATGCCGTAACGACCGAGAACAAACGTCTTGAAGCCGTGCGTGCCAACAAGATGCAGGAGGAGTTTCTCGCCAATATGAGTCATGAGATCCGCACTCCTTTGAATGCGATCATCGGTCTCAACGAAATGGTTATCAAGGAGTCAAGCGAAGAGCATATCAAGGTCTATGCCTATGATATCAAGGGAGCGAGCAAGACGCTTCTCGGACTCATCAATGATATTCTTGACTTCTCAAAGATCGAATCAGGCAAGGTCGATCTGCAGCCCGTCAAGTACTGGACTACATTTCTGCTGACGGACAGCTACAATCTCATAGCCAAAAAGGCTGAGGAGAGGCATGTCGAGATGAGGGTCGAGGCTGATCCCATGGTACCGGAGCAGCTGTTCGGTGATGAGACGAGAATACGTCAGATCATAACCAATCTCCTCACCAATGCGGTAAAATATACAAATGAGGGCTCGATCACCCTGAAGCTCCACTGGAGAAAAACGAGCATAGAGACAGCGCTGCTCAGAATATCGGTGGCTGATACGGGTATAGGCATCAAGCCCGAGGATCAGGAAAGGCTGTTCCAGTCTTTCAGACGAGTCGATGAGAAACGAAACAGAAATATAGAGGGCACGGGACTCGGACTTGTGATCTCCAAGCAGCTCGCAGAGCTGATGGGCGGCAGGATCTGGGTTAAAAGCGTGTACGGAGAGGGCTCTGAGTTCTTTGTTGAGTTCCCGCAAAAGATCGTGTCCGAGCGTCCTATGGGGCAGTTTGTACCGCACAAGACGGTCGACGAATCATTCATGCAGGACTCGGCATCCTTTACCGCACCTGACGCAAGAATACTGGTGGTCGATGATGTCGAGATGAATCTGAAGGTAATAAAAAATCTTTTGAAGGATACAAATATTACCGTAGATACCGCAATGAGCGGACAGGAATGTCTTGACATGACCAAGGATACCGGATACGACCTGATATTCCTCGATCACAGGATGCCGGAGATGGACGGTGTCGAGACGCTCCACCATATGAAAGAAAGGGCAAACGACCCCAACCACGAAACTCCTATCATCATGCTCACTGCCAATGTAGTCGCAGGGGCAAGAGAGAATTATATCAGCGAGGGCTTCAATGACTATATGACCAAGCCCATCAAACAGACTGATCTCAAACAGATGCTGGTTGATTATCTTCCTCTTCACAAGATCAAGAAAACGGTCATGTAAGCTTTGCTTACATGACCGTTTTTAATTACTAATTACTCAAGTGTGTATGGCATCAATGCAACGTGACGTGCTCTCTTGACTGCTGATGTCAGCGCACGCTGATGCTTGGCGCATGTCCCTGTCACTCTGCGAGGAAGGATCTTGCCTCTCTCAGAGAGAAATCTCTTTAGCTTGGCTGTATCCTTGTAATCAACATACTTGAACTCTTTGTCTGCACAGAAAGCGCAAACCTTTTTTCTTCTGCGCGGTACGCGTCTGCGGTTTGCAGCATCTGACCGCTCCTTCTGGAATGCCATAAGTCAAACCTCCTAAATCAATAAAACGGTATGTCTCCCTGTCCGGCTCCATCGATATTAACAAAGTCATCACCGCCATCAGCGTTCCCCGGATCAGGCGGAGCAGGCATGGGCGAATCTCCCATTGATCCCCCGGCAGCATCGGCAGCAGCCTTGCGCTCTGCAAACTCTACCTCATCTACCACTATCCTGACACTGTAGACCTTCTCACCGTTTTTGTTTGTATAGTTATCATTCTCTACACGACCGGTCAGAGCCATTCTCGATCCCTTGCGAAAATACTTCTCAACAAACTCTGCCGTCTTGCCAAACGCGGTGCAGTTAAAAAAATCTGCATCCGGTTCACCGTCTCTCTTGAAGCGACGGTTGATCGCAATCGAGAATCTTGCGATCGCCATGTTGGATCCCTGTGAATAACTGACCTCAGGATCCCTTGCCAGGTTTCCCATCAATATTACTTTGTTCATAATAAGACTCCTTCCTTCATTCAGATACTCTGATCATGAAGCGCAAGAAACGTCTCAATACGGACTCATTTAGTGCTTTGCACTACTCCTCTTCTGCTTTGACGACTAAGTATCTAAGCACGTTGTCCATAATGCGAAGTCTCTGTTCGAGCTCGCCGGGTACTCCCGTCTCGGCATCGAACTGGATGAAGTAATAGAAACCCTCATTCATCTTCTGGATCTCATAAGCAAGCTGCTTTTTGCCCCACTCATCGACGTTTGTGATCTGTCCGCCGAGTGAAGTAACAGCCTCCTTGGCGCGCTCTACCGTAGCAGTACGCACTTCATCTTCAACTTTAGCACTAACAACCAGAGCCAGTTCATACTTCTTCATAGCTGTTCGCACCTCCTTTTGGTCTTTTGGCCCTCCCATATGGGAGAACAAGGATTATATATCACGGAGATACATATTAACACAAAAAGAGCCAAAAAGTCAAGTACCTTTGAAAAAAAATCACTCAGAAAGCAATGATTCGCTCACATCGACCTCATAGTTCTTTGACCATTCTATATAGGCATCCTGAAATGCCCTGGTCTGGCGTTCCTCTATTACCTTGTTCTGGTATTCGGTGTTCAGCTCCTCGTCAGGCTTTTTTAACACCTCCACAAGATAAAATCCGTCCTCCTCCTCTATCACCGGACTCACGACTCCGGGCGTCAGGGATGTGATGGTGGAATAGAGATTCCTTCGCTCGTCAAGAGCACCAATGACCGTCTCTATCTCCGGAGCCTCGGATTCTTCCTTTGCGTGATAGTAAAAGCTCTTGTTAGATGCCGCTATTTCCTTTTGCAGCTCATCCATTTCTGATTTCATGCTGACGGGATCGCTGCCTTTTTTCCTGTAGATCATCAAAACCCTGTAGGCATCCTTCTCTGTGTCACCAAGCTGACTGCTGACCTCTCCGGTTATCACATTGTAGACCTTCTCGGCGAGCCTGTTCTCCTCATATATCTTCATCATCTGCGCCGGAGTGATCATTGCCTCGGTCTTGGTCTTTTCATCAAGGCTCTCCACGAGCTTTCCGGCGTTGTAGTCGGCATCCTCTTTTTCATCAGCTTCAAGCACTATTCCTCTTCTTGCCGCTTCCTTGGTGATGACCTTGACCTGGATGATCATTCGGAGCACGTCCTCTATCGCCTCCTGACCTATGGTCTTGCCGTTCCCCCCGTTCTGCTTCCACACCTGATCGTCAAGCAGCTCATCGTACTGCTTCTCCATGAAGTAATAATACGACTTGTACTCACTGTAAGGAACCGTGGTCTGTCCGACTGAAATTACGATGGAGTCCTGATTCATGGCTCCGTTGTCGACCCTGATCGCCTCCTCAAATGAGACCTCGGGCTCCTCGGTGCTCTCCGTCTCTGCCTGCTCTGCCGTTTGCTCACTACTGCCGCAGGCACCTGATATCACCATGACAAACGAAAGCAGGATACCAAGACACAGTCCGGATGCTCTCCTTCTCATCTCCGGCAAAACAGATCTTGTCCGGTCTTTTTTTTCTTTTGGAAATAATAGTCTCATATTCATTCCTCTCTTTTATTCTTCTACAAGAGTTTCAAGCTTTTCTATCATCCATGCTGCCTCTGAGAGTGAATCTCCCTCCAGCCTGCATCTGAACATGGGCGGTCTTAAAGTCTCCACCCCTCTGATGAGCACCTTTCTCTCGGGCTCAAATATGATCTTTCCCTCTGTCTTTCTGATGATCCCGGGGATCCTCACAGGGTCGATCTTTGCCTGCATATACATCTGTGCCACCAGCTCACCGTCTTTTTCTTCAAGGGCTGTCACATAGGCTCTGTGCGCCCTCGCCTTGATGAGGGTAACACTTAACAGATTCTCCGCGCTTTCCGGCAGCTCCCCGAAACGGTCTTTGAGCTCCTCGCGCATATCAGAGGCTTCCTCCTCGTTTTCGATCTCTGCTATCCTCTTGTATATATCAAGCTTTTGAAATTCATTCCTGATATAACTTACGGGAATATATGCGGAAGCTCTGATATCTATTGAGGTCTCATATTCCGCGCCTGATGTGTCCTCTCCCTTTAGCCTTGCTATTGCCTGGTCAAGGAGCTTGCAGTACAGATCATAACCGACCGCTGCCATGTGACCGCTCTGCCCGGTGCCGAGGATATTTCCTGCGCCCCGAAGTTCAAGATCCTTCATGGATATGCGAAAGCCCGACCCCAGATCCGTAAATTCCTTGATGGCAGCGAGTCTTTTCTCTGCCACCTCCGCAAGTATTTTTTCTCTCTTGTACATGAGAAATGCATAGGCGGCTCTCCCGCTCCTTCCCACACGTCCCCGCAGCTGATAGAGCTGTGAGAGTCCGAGCCTGTCGGCATCCTCTACTATTATCGTGTTTACATTTGGTATGTCAAGCCCCGACTCAACTATCGTAGTCGCCACCAAAACATCTATGTCTCCCTCGATAAAGCTGTACATGACATCTTCAAGCTCCCGCTCCGGCATCTGTCCGTGGGCGTATGCTATGTTTGCCTCGGGTATGAGTTTTTTTAAGCTTCCCGCGATATAGTCTATATTGTTGACCCTGTTGTATATGTAATATACCTGACCGCCTCTTGCTATCTCCCTGAGTATTGCTTCTCTTGCTATCTCATCGGATCTCTCCATGACAAAGGTCTGTATGGGCTGTCTGTCCTCGGGCGGCTCTTCAAGGACGCTCATATCCCTGACTCCGATGAGGCTCATGTGGAGGGTCCTCGGTATCGGGGTTGCAGTGAGCGTGAGGACATCCACCGTGTCCTTGATAAGCTTGATCTTCTCCTTGTGCTTTACGCCAAAGCGCTGCTCCTCGTCTATGATAAGGAGTCCGAGTTTCTTGAATTCGACGTTTTTCCCAAGAAGCTTGTGTGTCCCGACCACTACATCTACCGAGCCGTTTTTTAAGCCCTGGATAGTTTTTCTTATCTGGGCGGGCGTGCGCAGTCTGCACATCAGCTCGACATTTACCCCAAAGCTCTTCATCCTCTCGGAAAAGGTGGAGTAATGCTGGCTTGCCAGTATCGTAGTAGGAACGAGCACCGCCACCTGTCTTCCGTCCATCACCGCCTTGAATGCGGCTCTGAGCGCGATCTCGGTCTTGCCGTAGCCGACATCTCCGCAGATCAGCCTGTCCATGATCTTGTTGCTCTCCATGTCGCGCTTGACATCCTCTATGGCATGGAGCTGGTCATCAGTTTCCTCATACTGAAAAAGCTCCTCGAATTCCTTCTGCCATACCGTGTCCTCGAGAACTGCGTGTCCGTTGTTATTTCTCCTCTTGGCATAGAGTTCGACCAGCTCTGCAGCCACCTCCTCTACGGCACCCCGTACCTTGGTCTTGGTCTTCTCCCATTCGCTGCCTCCAAGACGGTTGAGCTTGGGAGGTTTGGCATCAGATGAAGCGTATTTTTGCAGCACTTCAAGTGATGTCGCAGGCACATAGAGATTGCTCCCTCCGGCATAGGACACCTTTAGATAATCCTTGCTCACATGATTTTTCTCTATGCTCTCTATGCCCTCATATATGCCCAGACCGTGATTCTCATGAACCACATAATCACCTACATGAAGCTCATTAAAGCTGTGAATGGAAGCACCCTCATAGCGCTTTTTCTTTTTTTTCTTCCTTCGCGCGCCGTATATATCGTTCTCAGTCAGCACTACGAATTTCTGGTCGGGGTATTCAAAGCCGTGTCTGAGACTGCCCCTTGCGATCATGATCTCGCCCGGAAGTATGTTTTTGTCCATGCTTTCCGAGTAATACGATTCGATATTGTATTCCATCAGGCTTTCACACATCCTCGTCCCTCTGGTGCCTGATGCGGTAATAATGAGAATGCGGTATTTCTTGTTGATATATTTTTTCAGCTGTGATATCAGGGCGGATATATCGCTGTTGTACGATATGCCCGGCACCACATGGAGACTGTAATTGCTCCTGATGCCAAAGGAGCCCTCTGAACCGAGAACAGACGACATGACAACCATGGGGTATTTTTTCAGTATTTCTACCACCGAATCCGTCCTATAGAGTATGTCTGCCTGACCCGAGAGTATGTAGCCCTTGTTCAGTCTCGAGCTCATTGACTCTCTAAACTCCTCTTCTACAGCCCTCGCCCTGTCCATGACCCTCACGGGTTCATCGATGAATACCAGCACGCTTTTATCTTCAAAATAATTGAAAAAGGAAACGGGCTCATCATCAGAAAAATATCTGATATAGCTCTCTATGTTTACCATTCCCTTGTATATCTCAAAGTTGGTACAAAAGGTTTCTACGGAGTGGCGTAGTCTCTCGGCAGCATCACCCTGCCCTGTTTTTTTGAATTCGGCAATGCGCTCCATAGCCTCCTGTCTGATGGCATGAAGTCCTGCCCTTGCCATATCGGGAGTAAGCATCACCTCGGTCGCGGGTGTGATATGTATGCTCTCTACGCTGTCAAAGGATCTCTGGCTCTCCGTGTCCATACAGCGAATGCTCTCGATCTCATCGTCAAAAAGCTCTATTCTATAGGCTGTATCCTCCGTCTCCGGAAATATATCCATGATACCTCCGCGTATGGAGAATTCGCCCTCATTCTCTACCTGGGACACCCTGTCATAACCCATCTCCGAGAGTCTGACGGATATAGCCTCTAAATCCATGACATCGGAAATACTTATCACAAGCTCATGCTTTTTAAAACTCGTATAAGGAAGACAGGCATCCATCCCGCCGTCTATCGTTGTTACGATAGTCGTTGGCATTAAAAGCTGCAGCCTTCTGATGACCGAAAGTCTCTCTCCGGTTATTGTCCTTCCGTGGACATCCGCGCTGTAAAAGATCAGATCCTTTGCCGGATAGAGCATCACATCCGGATCGTACATCTTCATGTCGGACACTATTTCCGCTGCCCGCATCTCATCATAGGTTATTATCAGTCTGAAGTCTGCCTTGTCCGCAAGGGCTGCAACAAACTGGGATCTTGGAGTATCGGTAATTCCGGTGACTCCTATCGGTGAGATCCCTGAACTTAAATCTTTAGCCAATCGTTCAAATTCTTCATTCTCACGAAGCGGCTCAAGTATAGCATCATTTGTCATAGCTGCACCCCGTTGACAAGATTCATTGCCTGCTCTACGCCCTCTGTCATTATCTTTTCAAGAGCTGATTCGACCAGAGCGAACACATCTCTTATCTTTGCCTCATCCTCTTTCGGAAACCGTCCAAGTACATGACCTATCAGATCGCCATCGTTTACCCCGGCTCCGACACCTATCCTGATCCTTGTGAATTCCTCGGTGCCAAGATGTCTGATTATATCCTTTAATCCGTTGTGTCCTCCGGCACTTCCCTTCGGTCTGACCCTGATCTTTCCCACTTCAAAATTTATATCATCACATATTATGATGATATCGCTGTCAGCGAGCCTGTAATAATCCCTAAGAGATCTTATGCTCCTTCCGCTCTCGTTCATATAGGTCTGGGGCATGACTAACAAAGCCTGTTCCCCTCCTATATATCCCTTGCCGGTAAGAGCGAACCCCTCTTTGTTTTTGACCCTGATGTCGTATTTATCAGACAGATATGTGATCATATCAAATCCGATATTATGTCTTGTTGCTGCGTATTTGGTTCCGGGGTTTCCCAAGCCCGCGATCATATACATATCTTCTCTCCTGACATTAAAATTGTTACTATCTGCGGCTGTCACTTGTGAATAGTAACTCTCTAACACAAAATGACTGTCCGGACAGTCCTTTTCTCTGACCGAACAGTCACTATAATCATTGTTTACCGCGCTGTAGCCTCAGCGCAATCATAAGCCTTCCGCGTCACCATCATCCGTAGGAGTATTGAGCTGTTCTTCGTTGTACACATCGAGAATCTGTTTCTCCAGCTGATTTCTCATCTCACTGTTGATTGGATGTGCGATGTCCCGATATTCTCCGTCTGGTGTCTTTTTGCTCGGCATAGCTATGAACAAGCCCTTTTCGCCCTCAATTACTTTGATGTCATGAACCACGAAACAATCGTCAAAGGTGACAGATACAACGGCTTTCATCTTGGATTCTTTGCTAACCATACGAATCCTTGTATCCGTGATCTGCATATTAAATTTTACCTCCTGGCACTCTCTGTTGTGACACACCACCCACACAGACAGTCATTCTGTCTGCTTTATATTGGGGAGCAATCACAATACATATCGATCATTCTTCTCCAGTATAATATTGATGTTGTCCGGAGTGCCCGTATAATTGGCATTGGCGCTTATGGTGTCATGGCTCTCAACGATACAATTTTCAATATAGGCGTTATCCCCAATGTACACATCATTAAGAATGATGGAATTACGGATAACTGAATTGTTCCCCACATAAACTTCCTTGAACAGAAGTGAATCCGAAACCTCTCCATTGATAATACATCCGCTGGCAATCAATGAGTTTCTCACATTCGAGCCGGCGTTAAACTTCGCCGGTGGGAGATCGTCGATCTTCGACATTACTGCCGGGTACTCATTGAAGAAGTATCTTCTGATATCCCTGTTAAGGAAATCCATGTTTGTCTTGTAATAAGAATCTACTGTTGTAATGTTGCTCCAATAGGAATCCATCGGGTATGAATATATCTTTTTCAATCCCTTGTAGCGGATAAAAATATCCTTCACCAAATCAAATCCGTCCTCAGCGCCTGCTCTCTCTATCATCTCTATAAGCTGGCGTCTGCGAACAACGTACACACCTGTGGAAACCAATGTCTTGGAAGTCACTAAAGGCTTTTCCTCAAACTCTGTGATCATTCCGCTTGGATCAACAGAAACAACACCGAAGCGGCTGGTGTCATCCACTTCACCCAAGTCCTTTGTTACTATTGTGATGTCCGCATTCTTCTCGATATGATACTCAAGCAGCGAGTTCATATCCATCTTGTACACACAGTCACCGTTCGCAATGATTACGTAGGGCTCATGAGAGGACTTCAAAAAATCAAGATTCTGCGCAATGGCATCTGCTGTTCCTCTGTACCAATAGTTATTTCCCTGTGTCTGCGTCGGGGTAAATACAAACAATCCACCCTGCTTACGTCCGAAGTCCCACCACTTGGATGAATTCAAGTGCTCCGTCAGCGACTTCGAATTGTACTGTGTGATAACGGCCACCTTGTTGATATGCGAGTTAGACATGCTGCTCAATGCAAAATCAATACTTCTGTATGCCCCTGCAATTGGCAGTGCTGCAGCAGCTCTGTTCCTGGTAAGCTCCTTCATGCGGCTGGAGTTGCCACCCGCCAATATGATACCTATCGCTCTCATAACGTGTCACCTGCCTTTATCAAAGTTTCGCCTCCCGCCAAAACATTACCCGGATAATCCTCTACCGTTGTTCTTCCGGATATGGCAGTATTCTTGCCGATAGATATACCATCCGGAATGATGGTATTCTCTCCGACAGTGACAAGATCAAAAGCATAGACATCAGGTTTGAGCTTGTTGGTCACGCCTTCCTCGCCTGCGCCTAATACGCAGTTCGCTCCGATCGTGGTATTCTCTGAGACGATCGCCCGGTCAAGTACCGTACCCTTGCCGACGACCACGGAATTCATGATAATCGAATCCCTGACGACGGCTCCTTCTTCGATCGTAACATCAGAACCGATCACGGAGTTGTGTACCTCGCCGAAAATCTCGCATCCATCTCCCATGATGGCGCGGTCGATAACGGCTTCTCCCGCAATAAACTGCGGTCTCAACCACTCGTTGCGAGTGTAGATCTTCCAGAATTCCTCATAAAGATTGAATACCGGAATCAGGTCAATAAGTTCCATGTTGGATTCCCAATATGAACCCAGTGTACCGACATCCTTCCAATAGCCGTTGAACTCATAGGAGAATATCCTGTCTCCCCTGTCCTTGCAATAAGGAAGAATGTGCTTGCCGAAGTCACACCCCGGCTGATCTTTCATACGGATCAGAGCCTCTCTGAGCACCGGCCATGAGAAGATGTAAATACCCAGGGAGATCAGATTGCTCCTCGGATGCTCAGGCTTCTCCTCGAATTCAAGGATCCTGTGCGTATCATCTGTGATGCACACTCCAAAACGGGAAGCCTCCTCGATCGGAACCGGTATGGTCGCCATCGTGATATCTGCATTATTCGCCTTGTGGAAATCAAGCATGACCTGATAATCCATCTTGTAAATGTGGTCACCGCCCAGAATCAAAACGTAATCGGGATTATAGTTCTCCATATACTTAAGATTCTGAAAAATCGCGTTCGCCGTACCCGTGTACCATTCACTGTTTGCACTCTTCTCATACGGCGGCAGGACGGAGACACCTCCGACATTCCTGTCCAGATCCCACGGGATACCTATCCCAATGTGCGTATTCAGCTTCAATGGTTGGTACTGCGTCAGCACACCTACCGTGTCCACACCCGAATTGATACAGTTGCTCAGCGGAAAATCAATGATACGATATTTCCCGCCAAATGCGACAGCGGGCTTTGCCACGTTTGCAGTTAGAACTCCGAGTCGGGAGCCCTGTCCGCCAGCCAAAAGCATGGCTATCATTTCCTTTTTGATCATCTGTTTCACTCCTGTTGATGAAATATTGAATATAGTATAACATAGTTTTTTTGAAATGTGAATATTATTTTACAAATTTTTTTTACTTTTTTTTTCGTAATTGTGAAAAATGCACAAAAAAAACATGTACTTGTATTTTCTTTTAATAATTGGTACAATGATAAACGGCAGCATCGACAGAATTGATGTGACCGGTCGATGGCTTCAGCTTCATATTTACAAATTTTTATAATAACCGGGAGGCATATATGTACAATATTGACTTCAACAATCCCGTGCATGCTCATTTCATCGGTATCGGAGGTATCAGCATGAGCGGCTTTGCCATGCTTTTACACTCTATGGGCTTTCACATCACGGGATCCGACAGAGAAAAAAGTGAAATTACCGAAAACCTCGAAACTCTTGGGATCGACATCAAATATGAGCAGATCGCCGACAACATTAATGACGATATCGATGTTGTCATCTATACCGCTGCCATTCATCCGGACAATCCGGAATATGCGGAATGTATAAGACGCGGAATACCGATGCTTGAACGCGCGGAGCTCGTAGGTCAGGTCATGACCAATTATTCCACCGCCATAGCCGTGGCGGGCACTCACGGAAAGACCACGACCACGTCCATGATATCAGAGCTTCTCATAGCCGCCGGCTCAGATCCCACAATTTCCGTGGGAGGGATACTGCCGTCCATCGGAGGCAATATCCGCATAGGCTCCTCAAAAAACTTTATTACGGAAGCTTGCGAATACACCAACAGTTTTTTAAAGTTCCATCCGACGATCGGCATTATATTAAATATAGAAGAAGACCATATGGATTTTTTCAAGGATATCAATGATATCAGGGCTTCATTCAGAAAATTCGCCGCTCTGATCCCTGATAACGGAACCCTCATCATATCATCGGATATTCCCGATCACGAAGAGATCACCGAGGGGCTAAGCTGTAATATACTGACCTTTGGAATGGAGCATGCCGCAGACTACACTCCCGGTGATATTTCCTATGATGATATGGGATGCGCGGAGTTTGATGTTTTTTTGGGAGAAAAGAAAAGGGGAAGATTCCACATCAATGTCCCGGGAGTCCACAATGTATCAAACGCTCTTGCCTCGGTCGCTCTTTCTGACACCCTCGGAATAAGCGATGATGCTTTGCGTCAAGCCTTTGATGAGTTCAGGGGCGCAAACAGGCGGTTCGAGTACAAGGGAAAGCTGAACGGATTTACCATAATCGATGACTACGCGCATCATCCCACAGAGATCAGGGCAACGCTAAAGGCAGCCGCAAAGGTTTCCCACAGAGACCTCTGGGTAGCATTCCAGCCTCACACCTATTCAAGAACAAAGGCTTTTTTACATGATTTTGCTGATGCCCTGTCTGCTGCCGATCATATCATGCTCACCGATATCTATGCCGCAAGGGAGCCCGACCCCGGAGATATCTCATCCGTGGATATAGCAAAGCTCCTTGAAGCTGCCGGGAAGGATGTGACATATTTTAACAGCTTTGACTCCCTCAAAAAATTTATTTTAAAAAATTTAGTCAACGATGATTTGTTGATAACTATGGGGGCGGGAAACATAGTGAATATCGGCGACGAACTTCTCGGAAAATAAATTATACACATTATCCACCATCTTATCCACATTCTATGATGTTAAAAGATGGTGGATATTTTTTCTCTATTTCTTTGCAGACACCCTGATTATAAACATTATACACATTATGCACACGGTTATTCTACAGGAGATGAGAACATAAATCCGATTTGCATGTTGGACGGCTTTGTGATATGATGGGTGAGGTTTAGAAAAGAGATCATTCCTTTTCAATATAAATGAGGTGCAGTTTGATATGGGATTTATGATAATGTCTGACGGGAACGGCGGTGTTACCCAGGTCCCGAACGATATTCTTCTGAATTATATAATGAAGGCAGGCGGAGATCAGATCAGGGTGTATCTTTTTCTCCTGATGGCAAGCCAGAATCCGGGTGCAGCCGGACAGATATCGGTCGAGATACTCGCAGACAGGTTCGACATGACCGAGCGTGATATCTCGCGGATCCTTAATTACTGGAAAAGAGAGGGTCTGCTCTCGCTGATGTATGATGACGGAAAGATCATGGGGATCACTCTCCATTCCCCGTCTGAGAATACCGGCACGGCTGATATTTATGACTACAATGATGAAGCGCTTGTTGCAGAGACTTCCGGCAGGACAGTTCTGATACCGGATGAACCGGACAGTCTGCCGCTAAAAAAGGCTCCTGAGAATACGAAGGACAGAACACCGGAGCGTACCGAGTACAAGCCGGATGTCATAGACGCGCTGTGCAAGGACAATGAGATGCAGCAGACGCTCAAAAGTGTCGAGAGAGCGCTGAACGGTCCCATCACCGCGGCACATATGCAGCTTGTGATGTATCTGATATGCGATCTGAGATTTGACAGCTCGCTTGTGAGATTTCTATATGAAACAGGCGCAAGGCGTGGCAAGACATCTCCGAAGTATCTCGAAGCCATAGCTCTGAGCTGGGCTGACAATGATATCCATACGGTCGAGGAGGCAAGGAGCGAGAGTGAATCGCGCTCCGGCAAGTACAGATATATCTTCAAGGCGCTTGGTATCCACCGTGATGCGGCACCGGCAGAGGTCGATATCATCACGGGATGGGACACTTACGGCTTTTCCGAGGAGATAATCGAGGAAGCATGCAAAAGAACCGTCCTGCAGACAGGAGACACGAACCTGAACTATGTTTCGAGCATTTTGTCTGACTGGAACAAAAAAAATGTCAGGACGATAGAGGATATAAAATCTCTTGATGAAGCCTATAAAAAGTCAAAGGTGGCTTCCGTGAGAACACATGTCCAGGGCAAAAGACCTGCAGCCGGAGCCTTCAGAAACTTCCGTGGCAGGGATTACAGCGACGAAGACTATGAAAATATGGAATTACAATTTCTACAGCAAAGAAGGGGAACACAATGAATCTGACAAACAGCCAGTACGATCAACTGATGTACCAGTACACAGAGCAGCAGAATCGTTCAATAGAGGAATTGGATGCAAGAAAAGAGGAGGTCTATAAAAAACTTCCCGAGCTAAAGGAGTTGGAAGCCCAGGTGCGCTCTCTTTCTCTCAAATATGTCAGGGAATCGACAGGTGACGGAAATGAGACAGGCAATTACAGATCAAAGATAGATGAGCTCAAACTGAAGCGCAGCAAGCTCCTTTTGAGTCACGGGCTCAATGAGGATTATCTCGAACCTCATTACAACTGCCCCGACTGTCACGATACGGGATATATAAACGGAAAAAAATGCCACTGTCTGAAAAAACGCGCCATTGCCCTGTTTTATAAACAGTCAGGGCTTGAAAGCGTGTTGGAATATGAGAATTTTGACACCTTTGATCTGTCTTTATATCCCGATGATTCCATTGATGAGAAAACGGGGATGACCCCGAGGGATATCATGAAGGAGATCTATGGTGTCTCAAAGAGTTTTGTAAATACCTTCGAGACTGATTTCAGGAATCTGCTGCTATACGGGAACACAGGCGTCGGCAAGACTTTTTTGTCTCACTGCATAGCAAGGGCGCTGCTTGAAAAGGGACATTCCGTACTATATATGGATGCCATCCACTTTTTTGAGCTTCTCGAGGCAAGGCAGTTTGACAAGGAACTTAATTTTTCTGATAAAAATGCCATGCTCTCATATATTCTTGACAGCGAGCTTCTGATTATCGACGATCTCGGCACTGAAGTGACCAACGGATTTACGACCGCCATGCTCTATCATGTGATAGAGGGACGTCTGATGCAGAAAAAACCGACGATCCTCTCGACCAATCTTTCTATCGCCGATATGAACAGAACATACACGGAGAGAGTGTTCTCGCGGATCATGAGCAACTATGAAAGCCTGAGGCTCATAGGTGATGATATCAGATTAAGGAAACACTGATAAATGAAACGACTGACAATACAACAAGGGGAGAAAACAATGCCTACACAAAAAGAACTGAACAAAGTGATACCCTTCGGAGATCTTGCCATCATACCGCTTGAAAGCAGCAGAGCGATCGGCGAAAAGGTGGACAGATATATTGCTGACTGGCGGCAAAAAGCTGCCATGGATCCCACTCAGGAGATCCACTTTACCAATTATAAAAAGGATTCGTACATCATAGACGCAAAGTGTCCGCGCTTTGGCTCCGGTGAAGCCAAGGGCATCATAAACGAGTCAGTAAGAGGCAAGGATGTATTTTTACTTGTTGACGTGTGCAACCATTCTCTGTCATACAAGGTGTGCGGGCAGATCAACCACACATCACCGGATGACCATTATCAGGATCTGAAGAGAATGATCTCCGCCATCGGAGGCAAGGCAAGACGTCTGTCGGTGATCATGCCGTTTCTGTATGAGGGAAGGCAGCACAGAAGAACGACAAGAGAGTCTCTTGACTGCGCGTTGGCTCTGCAGGAGCTCACAAGCATGGGAGTTGAGAACATCATTACATTTGACGCTCATGACCCGAGAGTCCAGAATGCCATACCTCTGTACAGCTTCGAGACCGTACAGCCCACCTATCAGTTTATCAAGGCATTGCTCCAGAATGTCCCCGACATAAAGATGGATGCTGAACATATGATGATCATTTCTCCGGATGAGGGAGCTATGGGACGCGCGATCTATTTCGGAACCGTTACCGGAGTCGATGTCGGGACCTTCTACAAAAGGCGCGACTACACAAAGATCGTTGAGGGACGCAACCCGATAGTAGCTCATGAATTTTTGGGATCTTCCGTTGAGGGCAAGGATGTGTTCGTGATCGATGATATGATATCATCCGGGGAGAGCATGATAGATGTTGCCACGGAGCTAAAGAGGCGCAAGGCGAACAGGATCATAGTCGCTTCTACATTCGGACTCTTCACCAACGGAATGAAGGTGTTTGACGAAGCTTACGAGCAGGGACTGATCTACCGCGTCATGACTACAAATCTGGTCTATCAGTCGCCCGAGCTTCTTGAAAGAGAATATTATATAGACGTTGATATGAGTAAATACATTGCTCTTTTGATCGATACATTAAATCATGATTTTTCTATATCGGAATTCCTGAATCCGACGGAAAGAATCGAAAGAGTTCTGAAAAAATACAATCAGAAATAAATCGTTTCTCATTCGTCATTCGGATCCACATCAACATTCTCACCGCCGTCAGCCGGATCTTCATCGACCGGCTGCTCCGGTTCGGGAGTCGCCTCTTCTACGGGCTCGACCTCCTCTTCTACCGGTTCTTCCTCCTCGATAGGTATCTCCTCTTCTTCTTCCTCTGCGTCAGCCGGATCTTCATCGATGTTTTTGGGCGGCTTGACAGATGCTACAGGAGCAGCAGGTTCCGGAGTCACATCACGTTTTTTGATGACAGCCTTGGATATATCGAAATCCTTGGGCTTTAGATCCTTGTGTATTTCATTCATAAACTGCTGCCATGTAACAAGAGGATATGTGCTTCCATACAGATCCTCAACTCTTCTCGGAGAATCATAGCCTATCCATATGGATGCCGTATAATACGGAGTAAGTCCGCAAAACCACCCGTCCTTTTTATCATTGGTGGTACCGGTCTTGCCTGCGCAGGGCATATCGTTTTCCAATGAATGTCCTGCTGCGGTACCGCTTTTGAACACTCCCTGAAGTATATCCAGCATCTCATCGGCAGACTCATGCTTGTAAACATATTTCTGCGATATCTCATTGCCGACAAGCTCATTTCCCTCTGAATCCTTGATCGTGACTATACAGGTGGGTTCTCTGTATCTGCCGCCATTGCCAAGCGTCGCATAGGCAGATGCCATCTCTAATGTTGAGCAGCCATAGGTCAGACCGCCGAGAGATGCCGACAAATAATAATCACTCTTTACTATATGAGAAAAATCCATTTCAAGCAGATATTGGAGCCCCACCTCGGGAGTCAGCTCCTCAAATAACTGCCATGCAACGGTATTTAGTGACTTCTGGACTGCGAACTCTATTGAGACATTGCCGTAGTACGATCCGCTCGAATTGGACGGACCATCCTCAAACTTGTGGTCATTGACGGTAGTATATCTGGTCTTTCCTCTTTCCAACGAAGGAGTATATACCACCAGAGGCTTGATCGAGCTTCCCGGCTGTCTGAATGCCTGATAAGCCCTGTTAAGCGTATAACCGTCATTTTGCTGGCTGCGGCCTCCGACTATAGCCACGACCCTTCCGGTGTCATTGTCTATACATGTACCCGAACCCTGCATTTTGTATACGCCTTTTTTGGTCTTCTCCTTGAAGGGTTTCAGGTTGTCATTGATAGCCTTTTGCAGCGCTCTCTGGGTAGGCAGATCTATAGAGGTATAGATCCTGAGCCCGTTGTTTTTCAGCTTCTGCTCGGCAAGGGCATACTCTGTCTCATATATCTCATCATACTGCGCCTTGTCATCGTTGTCGATAAAGCTGTAGCGGAACTCAAAACCGTTTTTCTTCATCAGAGCCCTGATGGCACAGTAGGTGACAAAGGTCTCGATATAATCGCGCTTTTTGACCTCCTGAACATTGAGAACTATTTTCTGCGCGTATGCCTCATCGTATTCTATCCTGTTGATCACACCGTCAGCGAGCATCTGATCAAGAATACGGTTTTTCCTCGTTATTGTGTTTTTATAACGCCTCAGGGGATCGTATCTGCTGGGGGAGTTCGGGATGGCACATAAAAATGTGATCTCCCCGAGCGTCAGTTCCGTGCAGCTCTTGCTGAAATACCCCTTGGCGGCTGCCTCGATCCCGTAGTATCCGTTCATAAAATATATGGAATTCAGGTAAAACTCGAATATCTGATCCTTGGTGTATTTTTTCTCCATCTCCATCGCGATAAAGATCTCCTTGATCTTTCTCTCGACGGTCTTCTCAGTGCTCAAAAATGTTCCTCTCGCAAGCTGCTGCGTGATCGTTGAAGCTCCCTGTGTCGCCGTTCCGTTGTTCCTGATATAGGCAAGTCCCGCACGAATGATACCGCCGACATCTATACCGTTGTGCGAGTAGAATTTCTTGTCCTCGGTCACAATAAACGCGTCCTTGACATACTGAGGTATCTTGTCGATGGTCATGTAATAGGAGTCCTTCTCGCCTTTGAGCACGGCTATCTGCTTGCCCTTGTTGTCATAGGCGATAGAGGTCTCCGATGCCCTGAAGGTCTCCGGCGTCGAGGCATCGACCAATACCTTTGCCTCGTCCTGCATGGAGAATATCATGTCGCCGTATTTGAAGTACAAAAACAAGCCCACTCCCAAAATAGAGAGAAGGATGACAAGGATTATGATCTTGAATACCAGCCAGAATTTACGGTGCTTCTTGACTTTTTTGCGCCGTTTTTTCTGTGGCGGCAGGTCATACTTTACTACCTCATCCATTGTTTAAGCATTTCTCCACGTTCTGTTATAATCACTTCGATCTATACACTTTATCTGCCTTTTGGCAATTTTGTCCGCTTACGCTATCATGATCAATCCGTGACCAGACCTTCAGGAATCCCCTGCACATCGTCATCGACGACGATCTGGTTTCTGCCTCCGCGCTTGCCGTCATAGAGCAGCGCATCCGCCCGGTTCATAACAGTCTCAAATTTCTCGTCATCCTGCCTGATGGTCACACCCATCGTCATCGTTACGGAGAATTTTTTGTCCCCTGCATCAAACACCTTTGCCCTGATGCGCCCTGTCACAGCCTTCAGATGCCTGACAAGATCATCCTTGGTGCCATCAAAGCCTATGAGAAATTCTTCACCGCCCCATCTTGCGACAAATCCTGATTTTTCAAGCTCGTCCTTTAGTTCTCCGGCAACGAATTTAAGAACCTCATCTCCCATATCGTGTCCGTAGTTGTCATTGACTCCCTTGAACCAGTCTATATCGCCCATGGCAATGGCGAAGTTGTTGTCCTCCCAGGTATTCTCTATCCTCACCATGGTGGCGCGCCTGTTGAGAAGCTTGGTCAGAGGATCTCTTGATATCATATCATCAAGCGCTATCTCCACATGGACAGCGTATTCACCCATATCCGCAAGCTCATCATTTCTCCTTAGAACTTCCTCGGACATTTTCTGGGTGAAGTCACCGCCTGCCAGCTTCCCAAGAAAATTCTTGATATGCTGTATGGCGATCACGATCTTTGAGCCGGAAAGATACAAAACAAATGCCGCCAAAAGTATCACGAATATGCTTATGATGATGTTGCCGATGATCATATAATTGGTTGTTATCATGACGGTATCGGCGGGCTTTCCGGCAAAGCTCATGCCTATTATGTCTCCGTTATCATTTTCTATCGGAACATAGTAGCCATAGTAGGATACTCCCTCCACATTGACATCTGTTGAGAAATATTCCTCTCCGCGTCCGTAAACATGATCCGTAACGCCATCAGGCGCCTCCGTGTCTGTCAGACGGTTCCCGTCCTCATCGACTATGGTCGTCATCCGTCTTTTGTTTCCGTAATATATCGTCACATCGTTGCCGGTATCAGTCTTGATATCGTCCATGATGCGGTAGTCTGCCGTGAGCTCAGTCTCACCTTTTTTCAATACTCCGTCCTCATAGGAGAACTCTCCGCCGTCTATGGAATTGTAGGTGGACAAAAGGTTGTGCGCTATGCCTGACAAGGCTCTCTCGACCTCATAGTCCATTCCCTCACGGACGGAGTACTGGGAATACACCGTGAGACCTATCCCTAACAAAAGGATGGGGATCACACCGATACGAAGCATGGTAAATACTATGCTGTGGCGTTTGGTGTTGCTTCTTTCAGACATGTATTCCCTCCTTATCAAATATCAAGTTTCAAGTATCCGGAATCGTTCTGTATTATTCGTCTTTTGGGAGGGCGACGCGGCGTTTGACGACGACGTCCTCCTCGAGACATGAAAATGCATCATCAACTATCTCTTTTTTCAGCTTCGGCGTGAACAAAGATACTACAGGCATTACGACGAGTCCTGCGATCATCGCGATAGCTCCGGCGTTGATGGGTGAGCCGATATACGGGTAGATCATGTTTGACACCGTGATGCCTACGCCTGCTATAAAGCTTGCCCAGACTGCCGCTCCCGTCACTCTCTTTGAATACAATCCGTATAAAAACGGCGCAAGGAATGCTCCCGCCAGCGCTCCCCATGATATCCCCATAAGCTGCGCGATGAATCCCGGCGGGTCAAGCGCAATGATAACTGAAATGATTATGAAGCCCGCAAGGAATATCCTCATGCAAAGGAGCTGTTTTTTCTCACCCATATTTTTTGCGAATAAAGGCTTTATAAAGTCAAGCGTAAGCGTTGAGCTCGATGTAAGGACGAGTGATGACAGTGTTGACATCGATGCCGAAAGCACCAAAACTATCACTATTCCTATCAGTATATCCGGCAGACTTGAAAGCATCGTAGGGATGATCGCGTCGTATTTGACCGTTCCGTCAGCCGCTGCCTCGATCCCCGATATCTGTGAGAAGCCGCCGAGAAAATAACAGCCGCCGGCAACAACGATCGCAAATATCGTAGAAATGATGGTCCCTGTCTGTACTGATTTCTCATCCTTGATAGCGTAGAACTTCTGTATCATCTGGGGAAGTCCCCATGTGCCAAGTGATGTGAGTATCACAACACCGAGGAGATTCAAAGGATCAGGCCCAAAAAACGATGCATATGCTCCGGGCATCACATCACTCGGAACCGCCGCAAGCTCTTTGATCGCTGCTATAAAGCCTCCATGTCCCGAGAGGACAGCCCCGATGACGACCACGATGCCTATGAGCATTATAATACCCTGTACAAGGTCGTTGAGAGCCGTTGCCATGTATCCGCCGGCAATAACATACACTCCGGTCAGAACAGCCATCACTATAACACACACCTGATACGGTATGTCAAACGCCATCTCAAACAGGTTTGAAAGTCCGTTGTAAACTGACGCGGTATATGGTATCAAAAATACAAATGCTATGATGGACGCCGCAACTCTGAGCGCCCCCGAATCGTATCTCTTGCCAAAGAAATCAGGCATCGTCATGGAGTTGAGGTGCTTGGTCATTATGCGTGTTCTGCGCCCAAGTACCACCCATGCTATCAGAGAGCCCAAAAGCGCGTTTCCTATTCCTATCCACGTTGACGCTATGCCGTATTTGTAGCCGAACTGCCCCGCATACCCGACGAAAACCACTGCGGAAAAATACGATGTCCCGTATGCAAATGCAGTGAGCCACGGTCCCACCGATCTCCCTCCGAGTACGAAGCCGCCTACATCGGTCGCATGCTTTCTTGTGTAAAACCCGATTCCTATCATTACTGCAAAAAACACAATGAGCAGTATGAGCTTAATTACCATCTTTTCCTCCTTCAGCAAAATGATACCATCTCGCCTGCTATAGTATTGTTTTCCACCCTGATATACTTAACGAACATCTATTATAGCACATTCTACACCTGTATGTAAAGATAAATTTAAGAAAACAGGAATCAAAAAAACTTCCCTTGAAAATGACCTCATCCTATTGTATAATCGTTATGATCAACCAAAGGAGAGCAACGCCATATATGCTTGAAAAAATATTCAAACTGAAAGAACATAATACCAACGTAAAAACAGAGCTCACTGCAGGTGTGACCACATTTATTGTGATGGCTTATATCATTGCAGTCAATCCTGCGATACTCTCATCCACCGGAATGGACGCCTCAGCCGTGCTCATCGCCACATGCCTTGTGACCTTTATCGGAACCATCCTCATGGGGCTTATGGCAAATCTGCCCTTTGCAATATCGGCAGGCATGGGACTCAATGCTTTCTTTGCCTACACCGTATGCGGCTCAATGGGATATCCGTGGCAGGTGGGACTGCTTGCCGTCCTCATCGAGGGGATCATTTTTTTGATCATAGCCCTGACACCTGTCAGAAGGTGGATATTTGAGAGCATTCCTTTATCATTAAAACAGGCTATAACTGTCGGGATCGGTCTTTTTATCGCATTTATCGGACTGCAAAACGGCGGCATAGTTATCGACGGAGAAAAGCTTGTGACAAGCATCGACATCAAGGTGAATTTCCACACCGCAGGGATCTGCGCGCTGCTTGCGATACTCGGGATCATCACTGCTTTTGTGCTTCACATAAAAAAAATACCGGGCGCACTGCTTTTAAGTGTTATCGTAACCTGGGGAGCGGGGATAGTGATGCAGGCAGCGGGCGTATATGTACCGGATCCGGCTGCTGGCTATGCATCCCTGTATCCGCAGTTTGGTATTACGGATTTTTCCACGCTCGGCAATACCTTTGGCAAGTGTTTTGACGTTGATTTTTCTACGTTGAGTATATCAGGCTTTGTCATGGTCGTAATATCTTTTCTGTTTGTTGACTTCTTTGATACCATGGGAACGCTGATCGGTGTGTCGATGAAGGCAGGAATGCTTGATAAGAAAGGGAATCTCCCAAAGGTCAAGCATGCACTGGCGGCAAACTCCATAGCAATTTCATCAGGAGCCGTGATGGGCTGCTCTACCACCGCACCCTTCGTAGAGAGCGCAGCCGGTGTGAGCGCGGGCGGAAGAACAGGGCTTACTGCGATTTCTACAGCCTTTTTATTTCTGATATCGATGTTTTTTGCTCCGGTGTTGACATCCATCCCATCATTTGCAACAGCACCGCCTCTGGTCGTTGTAGGCTTTTTGATGTTTGGGGGTGTAACTGATATCAAATTCTCAGAGGATAACTGGTTATCGGCTGTGCCCGCATATATCTGCATTCTTGTCATGCCGTTATTCTACAGCATATCCGAGGGGATATCTCTCGGGATCATCTCTTATGTGGTTTTGCACCTGTTTTGCGGGAAACGCCGTGAATTAAATCCTGTTATTATAGTACTTGCCATATTGTTCACTCTGAAGTATTTCTTTATCTGATAGTCTTTATCCGGAGATGGTAATTTATGATAAATAAAAAACAAATCAGGATCAAGGCATTGGAACGCAGAGACAGTGTTCCTATCGATGAGAGAAAACGCCTGTCCTGTCTGATAGAACAAAAGCTCGTTTCCCTGAGCTCATACAGGGAGGCAGAGGCTGTTTTATCCTATGCATCGTTCAGATCAGAGGTGATGACCGACCGCATCAACCAAAGGATCATAGCTGACGGAAAAAAGCTGTATCTCCCAAAAACGTACAGAGACATGCACGAGATCGTTTTTTACCGTGTGTACGATCCTGATACACTGACCGGCGGCGAATACGGGATCATGGAGCCTCCGGCGGATGTTCCTTTTGATGAGTCAAAATACAGGACAAAAGTAGGGAGTGATAATCGGGTGAGCAGAGTTTTGGAACAGTCTGCCGACCCCTCAGATGTCCATGTCCTTGTTTTGATGCCCGGAGCGGCATATGATGATAACGGGAATCGTATCGGATACGGCGGGGGATATTATGACCGGTTCCTATCTGATCACAATTGCCTGATAAACAATACCATGATGCTCGCATACAGTACTCAGCATGTGGATACTATCCCAATTTCTGATACCGATATAAGGCCTGCAATGATACTGACTGAATACGGGTATTTAGGAAACACAAATTAAGCGGCCATATAAGTTTTACATATACCACCATGAGTATAAGTGGCCGTTTAATCATAGTCTCCCTCTTGCTCATCCCACCATTGCCGGTATCATGTTGTTGATATTCAGCACACCGATCAGTTTATGGGACCCATCCGGCTGTACTGCTGATTCCTCATCATAAACCTTGATAAAATCCACCTGACTCTTTCTATTTTTGAACTTATCCTTGGGGGATGTAAGCGGGATACAGTATTTCCTCTCGTTCGTCATTACCACAACACCAACAAACGGTCGATTCTGTTTGCCACGCTGTGGTTAAATTGACATGACATTATCATCCTTACAAGACAAATCTCGTATGTATTTCAAATCAATATAATAAAAATCAAGCTTCTTCATAGAATTATCTCCCGTGCCCCCACACAATACATCCTCACAATCCAGTTCTTTAATAATCTCTTCCCAATAGCTTAGATAAAGCATACGTCCTACATTATCAATACTCCTGACACCTATTTTTACTTTTTCACACTTTCCATAACTTCGGTCCTAATCTCCTCCTTAATCTCATCCATCCTGCGGAAGATATCAGCAACTGTATCTGTTTCATCATCCGGTAAGGGTTTCTTGCCTTTCTGTGACATACTCTCCTCTGATTCCTTTGCACGCGCTTCGATATCCTTCCGAAATACTGTTTTGAATATCACTCTCACCGCCGGCTGAATAAAAAACAGCTGCGTAAAGTATGCAAATGGGAAGTTAAAGCACACCAGCTTAAGCCAATTAGCAAGCAGCGTCCATATATTAAAACCCGCATAGTAGGGGTAATAAAACCACGCTGCCAAAAAGCTCATGGCCGGGCACATGATACCCACTGTCGCACATATGATGGCTGTCTCGAATATCATTGGATGATTCTTCTGGGGATTAAATACCCTGCAAGCAAGTTTGAAGGACAGAGGACTTCCTAACAGGTTTTCCAAAGCATATGCAAAACAGAACTCTATCAGAATCACAGCCCATATCGGAAGCATCCTTCCAAACATATACACGCCGCCCTGGGCATTGATGGCGCGAATAACACTGCTTTCTCCTGTCAAGCTCATAAGCAGGTTTCCATTCACAACATACAAGCTGTAAAACACATACGCATGAACCGTAATAACAACAGTCACAAAAGCAAAAAACATTCTCTGGAATTGATTTCTTGGCATTTTCTTCTCCTCATCTTCGATGGCATGAAAAAACACATGCATGCCGGCTTCCGATCAAATTTATGTGTACCGTGATCAGATTTACGCGCCGCGCGCTACATGTGTCGTTCATAAAGGCTTATTCTGTTTTCAAACGTTGCTATTATATCACATTGAATCAAAGAATTCAAGTGGAATTTTTGACACTTTGGGCAGATACCGCTACTTTCTTCGCATCTTCCAATCCCAGTTCCCTGTATGTCTGTATGATCAGGAATACTGCTATGAGAAATGTCAACAGATCTGACAGGGGCATAGAATACAGCACGCCATCCAGTCCAAATTTAAGCGGCAGCAAAAGCGCAAAGTCTACTCCGAATACAATCTCCCTCACCATGGACAGAATTGTAGACTCCAAAGCTTTTCCCATTGCCTGAAGGAATATAAAGCAGGATTTGTTTACGCATGCAAAGATCATCATACACAAATATACTCTGAATGCCTTAATCGCAAATGCCGTATAATACATGCTCTCATTGGATGCGCCGAAGATACCGATCAACGCTCCGGGGATCAGTTCAACTATGACAAGCGCCACTGCACCGACAATAGCCTCCGCTATGAGCAGTGTAGTAAAGAGCTTCTTTACCCTTTCCTTCAGTCCTGCACCCATATTGTATCCGACAACAGGGATGCATCCGGCAGCCATACCAACTGCTATGGAAATCACGATCTGAAAGAACTTCATGACGATCCCGACCACCGCCATAGGAATCTGGGCATACTGCTCCTGTCCGAATACAGGATCCATGGCACCATATTTTCTGATCATGTTGTTGATGACTGCCATGGCAGCTACAAGGGATATCTGTGACAAAAAGCTGGTTACACCTAGCACCAATGCTCTCTTAACAATATCAGCATCCAATCTGAAATCTGCCTTCCCTGGCTTTATGATCTTCATATGTACGATGTACCATACTGCAAACATAGCTGTTATGATCTGTCCGATCACTGTAGCCACTGCAGCTCCCATCATTCCCCACTTGAAGCCGAATATGAAGATCGGATCCAGGATGATATTGATCACTGCCCCGGCAAGGATTGATGCCATAGCAAACTTCGGATTACCGTCTGCCCTGATCACCGGATTCATGGCCTGTCCGAACATATAAAAAGGAATCCCCAAAGAAATATAAAAAAAGTATTCTTTTGAGTGTAGGAAGGTCTCATCATTCACCGTGCCTCCGAACATGGCTATGATCTGATCGGCGAATATAAGATATATGGCAGTAAGCACCATACTCGATGCTATCATCAGAATAACGGAGTTACCCACGCTCTTCCTTGCATTACCGGCTTCCTTCTTTCCAAGGCTCAAGGATACATAGGCACAGCACCCGTCTCCTATCATTACCGCTATTGCAAGTGCAATGACCGTCAGAGGAAACACCACTGTATTCGCCGCATTCCCATAAGATCCCAGATAGCTGGCATTAGCTATAAATATCTGGTCTACGATGTTGTAAAGTGCTCCCACCAGCAGCGATATGATACAAGGTATGGAATACTTCCGCATCAAGCTCCCTACTGGTTCACACCCGAGAAAATCATTCTCCTTCGCATTCATTTTTCACATCCTCCTCGCAAAAAAATAAGCGCATAGCCTTCAGCTGGATTTACGCCACGGGCTACACGCTTATCATTTCTTATGTTTCATTTCAGATAATCCCCAACGGGACTGTTGTTGTATTGCTTGATGACCTTTATCACAATTGATCCATCATCATTTCTCTTCCTCGCTTTCTTGTGATAAAAAAAATAAGTGGCAATAACTGGATTTACGCAGTTACTGCCACTCGTTATGTTTATTCTAACACATTTTTCCTTCATGATTCAAGGGACATTTTTAACGAACTTCATGTATATATATATGCGCATTATGCACAAAATCCATTATATTCCGCTTCTTTTCCACAGAAGTTTTTGTTGTTTAATATCGTCTTTTGATAGTCTCCCTGCAAGTTCCACTTTATCTTCTACTGTTTTTTTATCAACAAACACGCTAAGCTCTTTCAAGTATAATCACCTCAAGTTTAAAAATGGCGGGGAACTTCCCCGCCTCAGATGGACCTAGGTCTTACGACCAGCCCATATGATATTTTTTTCATCTAACGAAATTATATACCATTTTTTTAAGCAAGTGTTTTTTTATGTTTCACCAGAACCTAAACCTCCGATGCTTCGTCGAAGACGAAGCATCCTTTTCAAAAAAGATTCCTGTCGCTCACCCGCGACAGGAATCTCTTTAAACAATCTTTATTCAGCTATGTAATAATTGGTTCACGCCTTCTGTGCGATAGCTGCCTGTGCGGCTGCTAGCAAAACGAGGGTACCGGGGACAACCATCTGTGTTCATTATTTCCGATCACACCCGGCATTGCAACCATTTTTCGGGAAATGCTACTCCACATCCTGGCGGGCAATAATACAT
>JAGBOK010000154.1 GCA_017633905.1 Eubacterium sp.
AGAGACTGCCCTGTCGATGGCATCGGCATGCAGGGAGAGGATAGGGACAGATATCGGCATCGGAGTGACGGGCTCTATAGGAACTACAGATCCAAACAATGCTGACAGTGTGCCGGGTGAGGTATATGCCGCGATCGAAACAGATGGTACGAGTTCGGCAGAGCGTATTGAGCTTCCTGATCTGTCAAGATGGGAGAGCAGATTTTTTATTGCGGACAAGCTCGCTGATATGATAAGACGGGTTACTATTCACGGCTGATAGATATGTGTAGTGACAGCCGCAAATAGTAATATCAGACTATATTTGGGAGAATTATTATGAACGGATATGAAGAGATGGGCTTTGCCAAGCTTGACAGCGACAGGGAGGATCGAACCGGATTTCCCGAGGTTGTGTTCTGTCAGGGAAAGAAAGACGCATTTTTAGTAGAAATATACAAAAAAATATATGAGTCAAATGGAAGAGTTCTCGGCACCAGAGCAACGATAGAGCAATATGAGGTTGTGAAGGAGGTTCTTCCACAGGTAACATATGATGAGGTGTCAAGGATACTAAAGATCGACGGAACACAAAAATCAGAGTTATCATCAAAAGAAAGTGGATCGTCAGGAAACAGCAGAATATCCGGAGACGAAAACGCCGATGAACAATCGGCGGGAATAGGCGAGATAGCAGTCTGCAGTGCAGGGACCGCCGACATACCCGTAGCGGAAGAAGCTGCCCAGACGGCTGAGTTCTTCGGCAGTCATGTTGAGAGGTACTACGATATAGGAGTCAGTGGTATTCACAGGCTTTTAGACCGTATAGATGATATCAAAAGAGCAAACTGTGTGATCGCAGTTGCGGGAATGGAGGGCGCGCTCGCAAGCGTACTCGGAGGTCAGGTATCTAATCCTGTAATAGCGGTTCCGACATCTGTTGGATACGGTGCCGGTTTAGGCGGTCTGTCGGCGCTTCTGACTATGATAAATTCCTGCGCCAACGGCGTCTCGGTCGTAAATATAGACAACGGCTACGGTGCCGGCTATATCGCGACCCAGATCAACCGCCTGGCCACAAGATAAAGTATACGATTAAGTCCGGAGCTGCACCGCGATGCAGGGAAATGATGATTATATCAGAATTTCCCTAATATTTCTTTTAGTTGTATGATCGATACTCCGGTCTTCTCAGAGAGCTCCTTTAGACTCTCATATTCCGGATAAATGCGCACTTCTCCGTCCGGCAGTGCTACCTGTTTGGCGAGAAGAGACCCGTATTTTGTGGTGATCTCTACCGGCTTTCTCGACAGGACGGTGCGCTCCATCTGCTGACGGCGTATCCCGATAGTTGTGGTATTCTTAAAAATGATTCCCTCTGTTTTTTCTACAAGGTCAGATGTGGTAATGACCGTGAGCTCATATGCAGGTCTGTTTTTCTTCATGAATATGGGAGAGAAATGAACCTCCCTGGCACCGGCGTTATACAACAGCTCCATGACCCGTCCCATATCCTCACCCGTACAGTCGTCTATGTCGGTCTCAAGCTTCCAGATGGAGCTCTCATCAATAGTTCCAGATGTTTTGTCAGGTTGTGTGTCTGAATCATATTCACAGCTCTGATCAGGTAACATCCTGACGGAAGGAGTGTCATCTGCGTGAATTTCCTTCAGCCACATGGCTCTGACCATGCTCGGCGGGTCATAAGCTCTCTTGCCGCCGCCAATGCCTGTTTTTTCTATGGTGAATGAATCGGGAAGGTTGTCGGATGTACGGATCGCCGCCGCTATGGCGGCACCGGTCGGTGTGATAAACTCTCCCCTCATACCGTTTTGGTGTATTATGAGTCCCTCGTTTGCTATGATGTGTGAAACTGCGGGGACAGGGACCGGCAGAATTCCATGCATGGTGCGCACGGTTCCCGTTCCCTCAGCAAGCGGGGATATTATGACATCGTTGGGGGAGAGTGCATCAACGCAGACTGCCGCGGATACGATATCCACAATAGAATCGACAGCTCCCACCTCGTGAAAATGCACCTCATCTACAGGCACGCCGTGCGCCTGTGATTCGGCTTTTCCGAGGATCTCAAATATTTTGATCGCGAGTGAGCGGGCGCCGGAGGTCATTTCAGTCTGTTCGAGGATCTCTTTTATTTCTTTCATCCCACGGTGAACGTGATCGTGATGATGCGCGTGGTGATGGTCGTGCTCATGGTCGTGATCATGAGTATGTCCTGTTTCATCGTTGTGCTTGTCATCATGCTCGTGCATGTGTGGGTGAGTGTGACCCTGTTCATGCCCGTACAGGTATTCCATATCATGATCATGGTTTTCATGTCCGGCATCGAGGACTACATCGAAGTCACACACGTCGATGCCTGCTCTTTTTTTAACAGATATCCTGATATCGAATCCTGATATCGGGATAGTCGCCAGAACCTTTTCAAGCTTTTCCTTTAGTCCATCGCTGTCGTCAGCCAGATCAAGGAGAGATGCGACAAACATATCTCCGCTGATGCCTGTATTTGCTTCTATATATAAGATTTTATCGGTCATATCAGCACATCCTTTCGGTACATCACTGCGATATAAAAAAGCAGGGCATGGTACTCCGCCATCCCCTACTTTACTACAAGCTATAAATATTAATCATGGAAACGCAGATCAAAGCATATCAATGCACGAAAATCGCAGTGCCAATCGCGTTCTTATTCTTATCATACGGGAATATTCCCATTCAGCTTCTCTATGATGGTCGGAAGCTCCGCATCGACCTTGTCATTGGGAAGCTGGCAGGTGCCGGCATTGGCGTGACCTCCGCCCCCGTAGGACAGACACAGATCTCCGATATTTACATTGGAGGCTTTGTTTACAATTGACTTTCCGATCATTACCGCAGTGTTTTGCTTCTTGAAGCCCCATGCGACATGCACACTCATCTCGACCTCCGGGTGCATCGCATATATCATAAAACGGTTGCCTGTATATATCGTCTCTTCATCGCGAAGATCAATAACAACGACTCTGTCGTGGATGGTCGAGACTCTTTCAAGCTGCTCCTTGAAGAGCTTCTGCTGCTCGAAGTAAAGAGCAACTCTCTCCTTGACATCAGGAAGCTCCAATACCTGATCGATCGTGTGCTCAACACAATAGTCTATAAGCTCCATCATAAGCTGGTAGTTGGAGATCCTGAACTCATGGAAACGACCGAGGCCGGTCCTTGCGTCCATGAGGAAGTTAAGAAGTACCCAGTCCTTTGGCTCCAGTATCTCATCTACGGTAAAATCAGCGCTGTCACCCTTGTCTACAGCTACCATGATCTCATCTGAAACTCTGGTAAAGGTCTTGGCACCGCCGTAATAATCATATACAACTCTGGCAGCAGACTTCGCATCACCGTCTATGATGAACTTGTCCTTGGCAGCCTGCTTATCGATCCTCGAGAGCTCGCTCTCATGGTGGTCAAATGCCAGTGCAACCCTTGGGTCGAAGGGAAGGTTGGTGGTTATGTCATTCTCAGACAGATCGATCTTCCCGTCCTGAACGTCCTTGGGATGAACAAACGTGATCTCGTCAATGATGTCGATCTCCTTTAGCAGCATTGCGCATACCAACCCGTCAAAATCGCTTCTGGTTACAAGTCTTTTACTCATGATTCCCTCCTGATTCCCTGTTTTTTTAATTATCCCGGAGCTCCGGGGAGCGTACTTTAATTTACAAACAATTTACAAAGCCAGAGATATTATATCACAAAAGTAGTCACTTGACAAGGCAAAAAAATCCAAAAAAAGAAAAAATTGGCTTTACATCGCCAATAAACTGTGTTACTATAAACATAAGTACACGATGAAAACAGAAATATTTTCTGTGGCTTCTTAAAGAAAATAAGAGCAAGTGAGTTACCGTTAATACTCGTTATGACATGGAGGTGATAGCATGAGTGAAATATCAAGCGTGTCGGGCGGAGCCGGATACTATACCGCAGCTATTGCGAGTGGGAGCCGCCTTCAGAGTGCCGCTGACGGAGCAGCGGAGTCTGCGATCGTAGAGAAGGAGAATGCCCAGATCAATGGTCTTGACCAGGGTGGACGCAATGCGAGAGATGTAGTGTCCATGCTAAATACTGCTGACGGAGCGACAGACAAGATCGCTGACAGTCTCAGCCGTATCCGTACTCTTGCGGTACAGGCACAGAATACTGCAGTCCTTACTGATGATGACCGCAGGATGATACAGGATGAGGTCGACCAGCTCAAACAGGGGATCAAGGACGTAGCGAACAACACCCAGTTCAACAACAAGAATCTTCTTGACGGATCATATTCAGGATATGCCCAGACAGGAGCGAATGAGGGGCAGGGAGATCAGATCGACATCGGATCTGCGACTCTTCAGGCACTCGGCATCGAGGATTTTGATGTCACAAGCAATGATCCGTCCAAGAATTCCGTAGGAATTATAGACAATGCACTGACTCAGATATCTGATACCAGAGGCAGGATCGGTGCGCAGACCAACGGCATGGAGTTTTCTATCCAGTACAATTCCATAGCTGCGGAGAACCTTACCAGCGCGTCAAGCCGTATGGAGGATGCTGATATTGCCGAGATGGCATCGAAGCTTTCCAAGGAGAATCTTCTTCAGACCTATCAGCTTATGATGCAGAAAAAACAGGAGGAAGAAGAGAGCAAGAAGTTTGGAGCTCTGTTCTGATATTTCAAAAAAGATAATATGCGAGCCTGCTTTTCTAAGCAGGCTCATTTTAGTTGCTTCCGGGCACGCAGCCCCGCGGGCGAGCAGGGAGCCGATCACATCTTCCCTACCCGATCATGCTTCGGGTTTGAACGATTCCGCGACCTCTCTTACCTCATCCTCAGCATCCTCGAATGCTTTTACTATCTCGGCATCAAAGTGAGAGCCCGCGCCCTCGCGTATTATAGACATTGCTTTCTCAAAGGGCATCCCGTCCTTGTAGCTTCTCTTTGACACCAGTGCGTCGAATACATCCGCGATCGCCATGATGCGCGCAGACAGCGGTATATTCTCACCCGACAGTCCCATGGGATAACCGCTTCCGTCCCATTTCTCATGATGATAAAGTGCGAGATTCCTTGCCTCGTGAAGGTATCCTGTATCAGGCACAAGTTCTATGGCTCTTTCGATTATCTCCGCGCCTACGGTCGTATGCTCCTTCATGATGGCATATTCATCATCGTCAAGCTTTCCGGGCTTGTTCAGTATCGCATCCGACACATGTATCTTGCCAACATCGTGAAGCGGTGCGGAATTATACACGTTTTCGACGAATTCATCCGTGAGGTCTTCGGAGTAGATATCGAGTTTTTTCATATGTTTCATTATTATACCGGTATATTCGGCGGTTTTTCTTACATGGTCTCCGGTGCATTTATCCCTGCTCTCAACAATATCTGCAAGGATCATGATAAGACCGCTCTGCATTTGCATGATAGTCGCATTTTTTTTCTGTATATCAAGCATATATGCAAGGTCGTCATCTGCCATCTTGGAAACTGCAAGATAGAGATTCTCGACCTCATCACCCGTTACGATGCCAAGCTCATGGATGGCGCGCACATGCTCCTCCATTGCGTCCTTTGAATCGTGAGCGAAGTGGGAGACACTGTATGAGATCGAATTGGTCGGAAGTATTATATGGTACTCGGTGAGCCACAATCCCACGACAAGTATCACGATAAAGAGACCAAAGAACAGTGAAAACAGCTTTGCAAGAAATGTATATGCGCTGCTTTGCAGTGAGTCCATCGAGATATCAACGCAGACATAGCAGACACATTTTTTATTGCTGTCCGGTATATCGCCATCCTCCAAAATATTATCTTTATTTTCAGAAATATTATCAGTATCATCAGAAAAATCGCTGTCAACATAGACGGGCACATATACACTCATGAGCCATCCGTATTCATCATCGGTGATGACGGGATCGATCGGTTCGCCCTCGAGGAGCTCGTTTTTGTGTTCGATAAACCCATAGCTGTACGGGAGAATGTATCCGGGCTCTGATGCCTCTCCGCCCTCGGGGTCGGTATCAAACACAACATGGCAGCCATCCTCGAGCATTCTGTACACATAAATATACTCTATATCATCCGAGCTTTTCATAAGACCTTTGAGCTGGTCAAGAGTTTCATTATAGCCCGGGGCGGCTTTGCCGTTTTCGAGGTATTCATCGATCATGGTTGCATCTATATCGTTCACTGCGACCTGGGCAATAGTGTAGGCAAGGGCAGCCTGGTCATCCCTTGAATTGTTGACATATATCTGATAGCTGATAAGTGTAGCCGAGATCGCTATGATAGTCATGGACGGGATCAGCACCAGAAGTATCTTGGCTCGTAATGAAAGCTTTCTGATAGATGAAGTGTGGGCAGTTTTGAGCATGTTGCCCGACAGGGGCTTTTGCTGCCAGTATGTCATTATGAAGTTGTCCTGTATCCTCTCGGGGATCAGCTTGAATGCAATAAATGCTATCAGAAACGTGATTGCCTTGTCGCACAGATCGATCGAGACATCAGCTGCGATCTGGGAGCCGAAGTGACCGAGAAAAGAGTGTTCGTTGATCGATGCCGCAAGCTCTGCCGTGATACCTTCCGTTGCAAAGCCATAGAGATACCAAGTGAGGACAGAGCTCGCAGCTCCTACGATAAGTCCGGTGCTCAGTATCGGAACTATCAGTCTTGGAAGACTGTTAAAGAAACCACGTCTTGCAAAAAAGGCTGCAAAAATCGCGATAAGAACATTTATGACACCATAGTATATCGAAGGCGCATCCGTCAGGGTTTTGATGAGGTTGGTGATAAAACCGACAAGAACTCCGGGCAAAAAACCTCCCAAAGCTGCCGCGATCACAGTGCCTACAGAGTCAAGATACAAAACAATTCCTGTTGCGGCGGCGATCTGTGCGCCGGCAGTATTGAGGGCTATGCCTCCCAAGAGAAGCCCGGCAACCCAGCCCGGCTTGATCTTGATCGTTTTTCTGACTGCTTCCATTAGTTTCCTCCTATGATCTATAGGTTACTATTCACGGCTGTCACTCATCAAGGCACAGCCTAAGCTCGACCACGGAAATCAAAGATTTCCGTCTCGCATAATGCGGAAAGTCCGCCCTTCGGGCTCTATCGTGTGCTGCGCACACACTTTCCTTATGTAGTGGAGTGACGGCCTTCAGCTTGATAGATGTGCATACAGACACATGAATGTAAACATTCAGTGCCTCTATGCACATCTATCAGCCGTGAATAGTAACCTTTATGGTACATGTCGCTTTTTTGCTGCTGCCGTCTGTGGCTGCCGCGGTCACCTTCACGGTGTGTCCCTGCCCTGCCTTCTTTGCCCTGACCACACCCTTTTTATTGACGGCGGCGTATTTTTTGTTGCTGATGCTCCAGCGTATATTCTTGTTTGTAGCGTATGAGGGAGAGACAGTCGCCTCCAGCGCGAGCTTTTGTCCCGGCTGAAGAGTTGCTTTTTTTCTGCTCAATAGTATTTTCTTGATCTTATATACAACAGGATCTTCTTTTATATCGCTCATCTCCGCAAATGAGCTGAGATTCAGTATCCCTCCGGATATGCAGTATTCTGCGAGGGCATCGCTTTTTTTGACTCCTTCAAGCAGTTTTTTTCTTCTGGTGAGGGAATTATCATCCGGATACATGGAAGCGAGTCTTGCAATGGCACCGCAAACACAGGGAGCAGAGAAGGAGGTTCCTGATGCAATGCCGTATCTTCCAAACTGAGATGTGTCGGGATCCGGAACGGATATTGCAAAATTGTCAAAATACAAAGCTTCGCCGATGTGATCCGAGATCCTTTCAAACAGGTTCCTGATGTCAAGCCCCAGATATGTCTTTCCTTTTATGCTGAAAATATTGAAGAAAGTGGAATCCTTCAGATCGATGTTAGATGATTCCCAGTCTTCTCCCATACTCTCCGAATCGTTGGTATAGTCAAAGGAAATAAATGTGTCCCTTCTCGGATCGATCCCGACATTTGTCACATCATACAATATCATATACGCGTATGGTGAGACAGACATGGTTCTCTTTAATGTGACCTTTAGCGATCCCGTGTTTCCAGAATAAAAATCATTGTCACTATGTGAGAGCTCTATCGCAGATCCCATGCCGCCAAAGACCTCGGAATAGGTATAAAAGCCATCCGCTCCCATCAGAAAGTCATTGTATGAAGCGCACAGAGCATTTCTTTTTTCTTCATCGTAGAATTCAGGTATGAAGTTATCATACATAACAGTTGTAAGGACCGAGCATCCCGGTGCCATCAGGTCAACACTTTTTTTTCCGTAGTTGGAAAAAGAGGCGAGGTGACCCAGCTGGGTAGTAGCACCTGCCAAAAGGACATAGGTCCTGTCATATTGGAAGGGTGCACCGTATTTATATTCATCAGTATCAGTGGACTCGTTTCCTGCTGAGTAAACAAGCAATGCGCCTCCTGCTCCAAGCTTTGTCAGAATGGGGTTTATCACTGAAAGAAAAGAGTCGATCTCGGGGTCATTGTAGTCAACGGGAGTGGTTCCGAACGAGCAGTTGACAGCCGCGATATTGGCTCCAAGCTTCTGGGCTTTGTATATATATTCGTAGGCATCTATCTCCGCTGCTATCGATCCGCTCATTTCTTCGTTGTCATAATCAAACATCTTCAGAGACATGATCTTTGCGTTTTCAGAGATTCCGGCTATCCCAATACCGTTGTCTGTCTGCGCTGCTATGATGCCCGCAACAGAGGTCCCGTGAGAGTCATACTGATTTGTCGGCATCGGGTCAGCGTCTTCATTGCAGGTATCATAACCGTATTTGCCTTCCAGAGATTTGTAGGGATTTATCCACATCCTGTCGGCGAGATCCTCGTGAGTATAGTCAACACCGTCATCCACAACCGCAACTATGGGTGCGTTATTATCGGAATGGTCTTCTTTGGAGTATCCTATATCCGCGCCGGCAGCAGAAAAGCTCTCGGAAGCCGCATATTTAGAACCGTTCAGGATCCACTGTGAGTCAGCGAGGGGATCAGAACCGTCAGGGCTTCCAATATCTGCAGCAGCTCCGCTTGCGGATGTATGAAGCGCAGTCGTCAGCCCTTCAGAGAGGGAGGCGGAACGCCTTCTGATATAGTTGGCGGTTACGGCTGCAACGTTTTTATAGTGCTTAAGCTCTTTTATTAGCTCATCCGTGCCGCATACCTGTGACGAGACATGGCAGTAAAAAAGCGATTTTTTTGTATCAACTGAACCAAAGCTCATCACGTTTCGGATACGGATGCGGGGATCATTGGAGAGAGTGCCCTCATGTATGAGAGGCGAGTCTGCACCATCAGGGATCGTGAGCATTACTATCGCCTGTCCTCTTTTTGAAGCTGCAAGAGCTTTTGAAGAGGTAGCGGCTGAAATGCTTACCCCGGTGTCATTAGCATATAATGGTGTGTATCCGCTCAGCAGTGAGGCACAAAGCATCAGTGACAATGCCCGTGCTGTGATTTTTTTTATCATGAAAATAACCTCTCGTTCATTTTTTTCTTGCTAAATTGTGAAATTACTGTTATTATATAACATATAAAGAAAAAAATCACTATATTTTTGAAATTTTAGCTGTGAATAGTAACAATAGGCACCAGCAAAGGAGGAGTATATGATTTTTGTAAAGGTTGATGATCTGAAGACCGGTATGAGGCTTGGCAAGCCAATCTACAACAAAAACGGCGTTCTTTTGTATGACCGCGATACGAAGCTGACTATGCAGGCGATATATGGTATCAAGAATTTCAACCTCATGGGATTGTATATTCTCGAGCCTGCCGAGCCTTTGCCTCCGATGACCGAGGATGATGTCAACTTCGAGAGATTCCAGACGATGGCTGTTTTCTCCATACGCGAGGACATAGACCTCATAGCTCTCGGCAAAAAGGACAAGGGACTTGACTGGCTGTGCTCGCTCGTTATCAAAAACTATTCCACTCTCGATCACAAGATCAATTTTGTTCAGAGTTTAAGAAGCAGCGAGGATTTTGTCTACAAGCATGTTCTGAATGTGGCGATACTTTCCGCGCTCATCAGCGGACAGCTCGGAGTCAAGGGTGGCAGGCTCAACATGATAGTGAAGGCGGCACTTCTTCACGATATCGGTATGAAGAGACTTGCGCAGGTGCCCGACGGCGCTGAGGTCGATCCGGAGATCAGAAGAGTCATCAAGAACAACACGGAAGAGATGCTAAGAACCTACGGCTCACTTGATGACGATATCATGAAGCTCATCTCGCAGATGCAGGAGAGATATTGCAGAGAGGGTACGGGCGCGGAAATACCGGAAGCGCTCAGGATGAATGTCAATGCCAACATTCTTTTTATTGCCGATACATATGACAGGCTGACAGCTATGAAGTCAGTATCAGAGCCCACATCGGAGATCCTTGCGATCCGCCATCTCCTTGACAATGAGGAGTCATACGATCCGATGATAGTGAACGCTCTTATCAAGGCGATCAACATTCTCTATCCGGGAGTATGCGTCGAGTTGAAGGTCACAAGAAAAGAGATCACGGGCGAGGTCGTAGAGCGCATGGAAAAGGGACTTGTCGTCAAGGGCAACGACGATGCGATATTCGAGCCGATGATACTCGAATTCAGATCCAACCAGCTCTTTGATCTGTCGCTTCCGAGCGTCCAGAAGGAGATGCAGATTGTTGACGTGATGAAGACCATGGACAACCGCATCAAGCTTGACTCGGATCTGTTGAATCAGTTCCAGACCGTATAGAAACTATATAGTTGCCGCAATCGGCAGCCTTATATTTAGCACAAAAAAAGCATCGCTGCGGGCGGTGCTTTTTATATGCACACGTCCACCGATAGGAGATTGTCAGCAAAGCTGACCGGTGGGCGGCGCACGAGCAGGGTGCGATTGCATCTTCCATGCTCGATTATTATCGCAGGGGCTGCGGTAGTTAAGAAAATCCTTCGATCAGCCGATTATATCAATAAGGCATACGGATACGCCGACTCTCATACCGGCGCATCACGGACAGCCTGCCATACACAATTTGAGATAGGGAGGATATGCCGATGATGATCAATATGGATCCTCAGAACCTCTCTGCAAAGGGCGTGCAGCAGAGCGCGCCGGTATCTGTCGCCACGGATGGCAATGGCACTATGAATGTTGACAGGACTAAGGAAAGCTTTGTACAGGCAGAGATAGGAAACAGAAAAGAAAAAATGACTACGGGCAGCTACAGCGAGGAAATGGTTCGTCAGATGCAGATAGACGAGATCAGATCAGACCTTGATGTCATGGATCCCGTAAACTTTATATCAAGAAGTACGACAGGCGAGGATGCAAGAGATCTCTCGGAGGATAAGACCCCTCTTGAAGAGTACACGGACTCGTCCCTTGAGCGTGCTCTTATCAGAGTAAAAAGACAGCGCGCGGATGAGCTTAAGATGCTTGATAGTGAGACCGAGAAGCTGAAAGAAACAGAAGAAAGATATAATGACAGACAGGCTGAGATAGCTTTAGCCGCGCAGCTTTCTGCCGAGATGAGCCGCATGGTATCAGGTAGTGATCCTGCAATAGGGCAGGAGATGTCAGACGTGATCAGCCGTCAGATCGCGCGCAGCGAGCTTGCAGTCACACAGGCAAATATCGATGATCTGAAAAAAGCCGCAGAAAGCGTTCAGAGCATTACGGACTTTACGGAATCCGCGCTCAGGTTCATGGTTACAAATGAAAACAAGGTCACACCCCGCAGCATACAGGACAGCATGTATGGTTCGGGAGAGGTGATGATAGGCGGGAAGCATCAGGGGGCATCGGCAGGAAAGCTCGGTGTACCTGATGATAAAACAGAGGATGGCTTTTCGGAGGTCAGTTCACAGATAGAGAAGATGCTTTTATCTGAAGACAAAGCATCTGATCGTGGTACAGAAGTAATAAAAGAGAAAATGGACATAGCCAGATGGCTGTACCAGAATGACCTTCCGGTAACAAAGACCTCGATCGAACAGACATCCGTCATCAATGAACTGAAAAACATGGATACTGAGACCCTGCTTGGCAGGATCGTGAGTGAGATGGAGGACGGTATCCTTGCTGATAACGCTGATCTCTCCAACATATCAAGGGATGAGGCGGCAGAGCTTGTAAAAAGACTGGTAAACTCAGACGATACGGCAATAAAAAATGCGTATCCCATGCCTGAGAGCGAGGCAACAGCCAGGAGGCGTCTCGAGGAGATACGCCTCACAATGACGGTATCTGCGGCAAGAGAAATGACCAAGCTCGGTATCACCATAGACATAGGAAACCTCGAGGAGATAGTAGAGGGGCTTAGGGAAACAGAAAGACAAAACGACCTTGCGCTCTTTGAAGAGACGGGACTTGCGCCGACAGAGTCAAACATGACAGCCTTTAAAAATACGCTTGATGCCGCATCATCTGTTCTCGCATCTCCCGTAGAGCTCTTGTCATATACCTTTGAGTCGAGAAAAACGATAACTCTCACGGAGATCTCTGCGACAGGAAGGACGCTTGCGGCAGGCTATGGCATGCAGACGGCTTCCGGGATACCGGCGCAGTCAGATATTTTTAAGAGACTGAATAACACCTATGAGGCTGTCGGTACACAGGTGCGCTCGGATCTCGGTGACAGTATCAGGAAAGCATTTTCCAATGTAGATTCCATGCTTGATGAGATAGGTGTGGAAAAAACTCCCGAGAACGAGAGAGCAGTCAGGATATTGGGCTACAACCGCATGGAGATCACCGCGGACTCGATCATGGAGATGAAGACCTATGACAACAGGGTGAACGCCGTGATGAGCGCGATGAAGCCGCAGGTCGTCAAGAATATGATAGAGGAGGGCATCGATCCTTTGGAGCTTAGCTTGGATGAACTCGAAGCAAGCATAAACAGGATATATTCAGAGACCGGCGCGGAAGATGTGTCTTTTTCAAGGTTTTTATGGAAGCTTGATAAGCAGCGTGAGATCACGCCGGAGGAGCGCGAGAGCATGATAGGGATATACCGCCTTCTTGACAAGATAGAAAAAAGCGACGGTGCCGTGGTCGGACAGCTTGTAAATGAAGGGCGTGAGCTTTCTCTGAAAAATATGCTGGAGGCGACACGAACCAGACGAAAGGGCGGCATAGATGCAAGGATCGATGACGAGACGGGAGTGGCGCAGGCAGCAGTGTCAGGCGTCAAAAAAATTGATGCCCAGATCATGACTGCTTTTATAAGCAGTGAGATCCCTGCAGTACGGGATGTGATCTCTCCGGAGGTGATAAAAAATACGGTCTCGGAGGACATGACTGCATGGGAGTTTTTTGATGCGATGGCAGAGATATCATCGGATGCCGCGGGCAGCGGAGCTTCGGCAGAGGCAGCCGTGAACAGGGAATACTATGAGATGCTTGCCGGAGAATTAAGAGAAAACCTTGACTCAAAGGATCAGCAGCTCGATGATTTTCTAAACGGGGCAGGTATCCCCCGCACCGTGCGAAACATAATCAGTGCAGGTGATTTCTACAGATCACGGATGTCAGGAGTGAGGGAGCTGTGGGATGAGGATGAGTCAGAGGATGTCATAGAAAGCTTTGATGATTCGGACGAGCTTGAAGGCATTTATGAAAATATAGAAAAAAATCACCTCGGGGCACTTGAAAAAATAAAAGAATCTGACGATATAACATTTGACAGGATGAGAGACATCCAGAGGATGGCAGGTCATATCTCCTTCTACAGACAGCTCAGAAGACATCAGATGTTTGAGGTGCCGGTTGTGACCGAAAGAGGTGTGGTGGATGTAAACATCACACTCATGGAGGGAGAGAAGGACAACAAAGGAAGAGTCGAGATCACAATGAACTCTGATGAGCTTGGAAAGCTTGTGGCAAGTCTCAAACTGTCAGGAACAAGGATCAGCGGATTTATCACTGCGGAAAAAACCGAAAGCACGGATGTCTATGCTAAAATGCTTGATGGTTTTGAAAAGGATTTGGAAGAGATCGGTTTTACAATGGATGGTAATAGCCTGATAACGGGCAGTCGGAATTCTCTTCGCGTAGGAGATGAAGCAGCGGAAGCAAAGAATCAGGATCTGTACAGGATCGCAAAATGCTTTCTAAGGAGTGTCACAAAGTAAAGGAGAATTCCATATGAAGGTAAATAACAATATCGAGGCACAAAGAGCCAATTTTAATCTCAATGCTGTTCAGAATCGTCTTACAAAATCTACCAATCGTCTATCGAGCGGATACAGGATAGTAAAGGCAGCGGATGATGCTGCGGGGATGGCTATTTCTCACAAGATGCATGCGCAGATCAGGGGACTTATGAGGGCGTCTGAGAACGGCTCCGACGGAGTGGCATTTATTCAGACAACAGAGGGCGCGCTCAATGAGGTCGAGAACATGCTTCAGCGCTGCAGAGAGCTTTCCGTGCAGGCTGCCAACATGGGGACAACGACTATTGAGGACAGGGATGCTATCCAAAAGGAGATAGATCAGCTGCGAAATGAGATCGACCGTATATCAAGGGATACGGAATACAATACGATGACCGTGCTTGACGGAACCTGTACCAGACAGTCCTCATCGAGCAACGTGGGAGTGAAGCTGATATCCGCTTCTGATGATGTCAAGCTTACTGATTATACTTTTAGTGTAAATTCCAGACCAAGCCAGGCACAGCTTTCTACCCCGGTCAATTTTGGAGGAAAGCAAAGTGTAGCCTACAATGAAGGCGGAAGTATAGTTATGAACGGTGTTTCGATAGGAGTGGAGCCCGGCATGACATACGAACAGGTATATACGATGCTTCGTGATTACGGAGAAAAGATGAATGTGGATGTGGTTCCTTTGAATGGAAGCGGTCAGGAGACACAGTTTGGGGATGGTGTTAATCTTCAGTTTACGACCAAGGAAATGGGTTCTTCGCAGAAGATAAGCATAACATCAGACAACCCGAATCTGGGAGCAGTATTTGGGATACCAACAACAGGACTGAGTGCACAGGGAAACAATGTAGGAGTAACTCTGGATCCTACGAGCGGATTTTCTGCTACAGCGACCGTATTTACGGATGGAGGACGAGTGACGGTTACTGACAGGGCAGGCTTTGAGATGATATTTGATACGACCGCATTTGGAGAAAAAGATGACTCCGGTGCGTACAAGATGGCGACAATACCAAGCAGTGCGACTGTCACGATGCTTGATGCCGGTTATGTTTCCATCCAGATCGGTGCCAACGAAGGACAGACAATAGATATGTCAGTTCCGCCGGTGAACTGCAAATCACTCCATGTAGAGTACTGTAATGTATGTACCTATGACGGTGCGCAGGCAGCGATCTCAGCATTTGATTCGGCAGTAACACAGGTCACGGCTATTCGCGCCAAGCTCGGCGCATATCAGAACCGTCTCGAGTCTGCAGTTTCAAGTGTTGATGAGACATCACAGAATCTAACCGAAGCATGCTCGCGTATTGAGGATGTCGATATGTCGGAGGAGATGACGGCATACACCCAGTATCAGGTGCTTGTACAGGCTGGTGTATCAATGCTCTCCCAGGCAAACAATCAGCCGCAGAACATCCTCCAGATGCTCCAGGGATGATTACAGTCTGACGACCTGAATTTGGGTGAGCCAAGGCACAGGCCGTGGCACACCCGTACAGAATTTAATTATATACATTGTTACATAGAAGCAATACTTGGTTAGAGGATTTCAAGTTCCGTTCTGAGGACCTCTCGGAAGCGCCGGTGTGAGGATGGGGTATTTTCCCATCCCACACCGCTGCGGTTCCGAAATGGTGCGAACGAAGTCCGAAGAACGGAATTTGAAATCCGAGATCGTATTGCGGAAAAGAGGCACCAATGAATAAGGAAACTCTCCAGGGTTTCGCCACGCGTGTAACGCAGGCGAACCGTTCTGAGTTGGTTGTTGTTATCTATGAAGTGGCGCTGGCCTCGATAGCGGAAGGGAAGTCTGCGTTAGAGGCCGGAGCCCTACCGGAAGCAAGGCATGAGATCGAGAGAGCCAAGGGCATGATCAATGAGCTGATGTATGCTCTCGATATGCATTACAACATATCAACCTATCTCAGACAATTATATATATTTGGCTACCGTGAGCTCTGTCAGGGAATAGCCTACAGAGATCCGGAGCGCTTTGATCACACGACTCATATTCTCGAAGGGCTGCTCAAATCATTTCGTGAGATCGCGAAACAGGATGACGGGAAACCTCTCATGAGCAACACACAGACTATAGTCGCGGGACTTACATATGGTCCCGGGTCTGATCTGAGGGAGACCATCGGGGTCGGAATCGATCCCAACAGGGGATTCAAAGCATAGACACATGGTGTCTGAATAAGAATATCTGTCAGCCGTGAATAGTGACCTAAGAAGTGCAAATTGTCCTTAAAAAACATCAATAATTTGTTTGTTATATTTATCGTAATTTTAATAGTGAAAATATGTCTGAATGGCGTGATTTTGTGTCTAAACGATTGTTGACAAATCACGCCATTTCATGTTATCATAATAGAGCAAGACAGACAGGGAATTATAGCTTAGTAGCATACGCATTGCTTTTTTCTAAATATGATGCGATGATACGAAAGTCAACAGGAGTTTTTATCAATGGACAACGAGTTTATTTTTCTCGTTCTCCTTCCGGCTTCCCTCTTTGATCTTAAATGCTGTCGGATACCGAATCCGCTTCTGGCAGCAGGTCTTTTTATAAGCCTTTTCAGGCGTCTTGAGCTGCAGGGTCTGACCGGTGTGTGGCCTTGGCTCGCAGGGATGATCATCCCTCTGTTCCTATATTATTTATTATTCAGATTGCGCATGTTTGGCGCATCAGACGGTAAGCTTTTGGCTGTTGCAGGCGGCTATGTCGGCGTGCCGGGTGTGTTTTCCATACTCTTTTTTTCTCTTGTTGCCGGCGCTGTTATATCGGTAATAAAAATGGCAATAACAGGGACGTTCAAGGATAGGATGATGCGCCTTTTGATCTATGTTAATTCCACTGTAAAATCACATAAAATAACGCCGTATTATAACCGTGAACAAGACGGCGATACCGCGGTGATACCATTTGGTATTGCAATAGGGATCGGAACATTGTTTGTTATTTAATGTTACCGGTTACGGCTGATATATGTGCATATGGGTGCTGAACAGCAGCTATGTAAATACTGTAAAAAGAGGGGCGAAAATGATCATAAAAAGACTATATCTGTATATTAAAGACGAGGAGTACTCAAAGCAGCTTTTAAGATACTTAAAGCACAAGGAGAGTGCCGGCTTTATTGTAGAGAGGATCACTGCGGACTCTCAGGGGGAAGGTGTTCAGAGAGCAGGCAGACAGAATGAGAAGCTGGAGGAGACCGGGGTATTGTCAGGAGGTTTTGATGGACGGGATAAAAGAGCTGATGTTTCCGGTTCTGAATTCTATCTGACAGATGATGCGAAGATGCTTGAGAGATATCTTGGTATCAGCGGCACCAAAAGAGGTTCAGGGAAGGGCACCTCAAAAAATAACCTGATGGTGCTTGCGGAGGATACTGATGTTTCGGAAAGAAGGGTGGGATATTGCAGCGGCATAGACCGTATGTATATCGCTATCTCACAGATCATGGAGTTAAAAAGCATTCAGGATGCAGACAGTGAACCGGAGCGAGGAATCTACGGGCTGTTTTCTCCGTGGGGAGAGGAAGGCTCCGTGTGCGCGGCGCTTTTGTCACAGGAGCTTTCAGCCTTCGGGAAATGTTTATATGTAAATATGAGTGCCTTTCCGCATTTTTATGTCAATGATGGCAGCGAGGATACCGGAGCGCATTTGGGCGAGATGTTTTTCAGACTGGGCTCCGATGATTTTTCGGGTATCATGGACCGTCTTGCTGTGAACTTCGGGTCGGCGCTAAGACTGCCGGGCACCGCGCATTACAGAGACCTCCAGGACATAAGTGATGATGAATTGAAGCTTTTTTTCAGAAGACTCTCATCAGAGTGCGGGATCAGCTATGTGGTCGTACTGCTTGGTGATGTCAGGGGAGCCATGACGCTTGCGGACTCATGCAATATGTTCTTTTTTACATCGAGAAGGTCGGCTGTCAGTGATCCCGAGGGGCGTTGGAACAGGTATGCGCTCACCGAAGGGTACCGGGATACGGAAGGTCACATAAAGCTCGATTTTCCTGAGGAGGGATATAGCTGGGCATACGAGATGGAGCGTGATGATCCAAAGAAGTGGCTTGACGATCCGAAGAAAAAAGCATTTATCAGGGGGATATGGCAGAATAAAAATGGGTGATGAACGCGAAAGCTCTTATGAAGAGCTGAGAAATCTTGTAAAAAATACCGTGATATCGGAGCTTGCTCCGGGCGCTGAGGTTTCTGATGATAACCTGAGGTCACTGATAGAGGAGAGAATTGATCGCATCAGCAGAAAAAAATATATGCGTATCGAAGAAAAACGAAGGATCAAGCATGATGTATTTAATTCACTCAGACGCATGGATGTGCTTCAGGACATTCTCGATGATGAAGATGTGACGGAAATAATGGTCAACGGCAAAGATCATATTTTTACGGAAAAAAACGGCAGTATGAGCGAGACGGGACTGCGCTTCGAGGGGCAGGCAAGACTTGAAGATATTGCGCAGCAGATAGCATCATCAGGAAACAGGATAGTAAATGAATCTCATCCGATATTGGACGCAAGACTCATCGACGGTTCGAGAGTAAATATCGTAGTGCCGCCGGTCGCCATAGACGGACCCGTTATCACGATCAGAAAATTTCCAAAGGAAGCCATGAGGATGCAGGATCTGGTAGATATGGGAGCGATCACGGAGGAGGCTGTGGATTTTCTCATAAAGCTTGTCAGAGCAAGGTACAACATTTTTATCTCGGGCGGAACAGGAGCCGGCAAGACGACATTTCTCAATATACTCTCGGGGTTTATTCCGGAGGATGAGCGCATCATAACGATAGAGGACTCGGCAGAGCTTCAGATCAGAAATATAAAAAACCTCGTCAGGCTCGAAGCGAGGAATGCGAATGTGGAGGGCAGAAATGAAGTCACGATCAGGGATCTGGTAAAGAGCGCGCTGCGCATGAGACCTGACCGTATAGTGGTGGGCGAGATCAGGGATGCGGCTGCCATAGATATGCTCACAGCCTATAATACCGGACATGACGGCTCTTTGTCAACAGGTCATGCCAACTCGCCGGAGGATATGCTAAACCGCATGGAGACACTCGTACTGATGGGACTTGACATACCGCTTGCAGCCATCAGACAGCAGATAGCCTCCGGGATAGATATACTCATACATCTTGGGAGACTCAGGGACCGTTCAAGGAAGGTGCTGAACATCAGTGAGGTGGGCGGTATCGCAGACGGAAAGATTTTTCTCAATACACTTTTTGAATTCACGGAGGACGGAGAGAAAAACGGGCGTGTCGCCGGCAGACTAACAAGGACCGGCAATGAGCTTATATATACGGACAAGCTTAAAAGAGCGGGGGTGGTGCTTTGAAGAAGTTTTTCGGGAAGAAAATACGAATGTCTGATCGTATGCAGAGACTAAAAAGATCACAGACCGTAGTTTCAGAAAAAACTGATTACGGCAGTTATATTTATTCCAAAAAAGAAATACTTTTGTATGCTGCTTTAGGGGGAGCCGGCGGTGTCCTGATGATGGTTTTATTCTATTCAAATACGATCATGTGTATTGCAGGGGGAATAGCGGGGGCATTTATATATCTGCATATCAGAAAAAAACAGCTGATCGAAAAGAGAAAATGGCAGCTTATGACGGAGTTTGGGGATGCGCTGACCTCAATGGTGTCTGCCATGTCGGCAGGGTACTCCATGGAGAATTCCATCACGGAAAGCTATAACGATCTGAAGCTTTTGTACGGTGAGGAGAGGATCATACTTACCGAGCTGTACGAAATCAAAAACAGACTGGAGCTTGGAGTTCCGCTCGATGAACTTTTATATGAGCTTGGAGTCAGAAGCAGGGTGTCGGATATCATTATTTTTTCCGAGGTTTATGCTACAGCGAGAAAGAGCGGGGGCAATCTTGTGAAGGTGATGAAAAGAACCGCTGAATCCATCAGGGAGAAGATAGATATTGAGAGGGAGATAAATACGATGATCGCAGGCAAAAAGCTCGAATCAGTCTGTATGATAATAATACCGCTGATAATAATAGTGTATTTGAGAGTTTTTTCTCCGGGGTTTATGGATCCTTTGTACAGCGGGATCACGGGACGGATCTTCATGAGCGTATGTCTTGTATTGTATCTGGCGGCGGCGTGGTGGAGTATGAGGATCATGAGAGTGACAGCCGTGAATAGTAACGGATCATGAATGCGGCTGTCTGCGCATGCGGAGAATATGTACAGTCAAGTGGTCAGTGATTTAAAAGAGGGGTGAAAAACATGTCGATCGGAGATATTTTACTATCCATAAAACCATTGAGAAAAAAGCTTTTTTCAAACGCCAGGGCAGCGGAGATTGTACGCATGAGTGATCCGAGAGCAAGCCCGGAGGAGTCGATGAGGAAGCTCTGGGGACACAGACTTGGGATAGTGGCTGTTCTTGCAGTTTCGGGTATATTTTTATTCATATATTGTCATACAAAAGAGCCTGAGACCGTGAGCCATGTCAACGGAAACCATCTTGACAGACCGGATTCGGAAGAACAGATAAGCCTTGTCGTTTCAGGAGAAACAGACTCGGGTAGCTGGCAGGAAGCACTTGAATTTGATGTTTCAGAGAGGGAGTTTGAGGAAGAGGAGATACAAAAGATAGATGCTTATGTGGCTGATTATGCTGATAAGATGATAAAAAAGAGCAAAGGCGACAAAATCACCCTGATAGAAAAAGTCCCTGATATGGGGGTGTCGCTTAACTGGACGGTCCCTGATGAATACCTTGAAGGCGATGGGAGCGTGATCGCAGAGAATATACCGGACGAGGGTGTTGATACGGAGGTTATGCTCAGTGCAAGGTGGAGAAATTATAAGGGAGAATACCATTTTCCCATACATATTGATCCACAGGAAATTGATCCGACAGTGAGGGCAGTAATGAAAGCAAGAGATGACATAGCCCGGGCGATAGAGGAACAGCCGACCGCGCGGAGCATAGAACTTCCGGGGGAGTATGAGTACGGAGATGAGAAAGAGGAGAAAGATTATACACCGGTATATCTGATCGTGGGCGTGATCATGTTCCTGCCGCTTTTATGGAGACAGCAGGCAGGGAAAAAGCTGGATGAAAGAAATGACCAGCTCATTACGGATCATCCTGCCTTTGTAAACAAGGTGATGCTTTTGCTCGGGGCAGGTCTCAACCTGAGACGAACTATAGAGAGGATAACGGCAGAATACGAGAGGGAGCTCTCGGAGGGCGGTATGAGACATTATGTCTATGAGGAGCTTTGTATAACCAATGAACAGTTAAAGAGCGGTGTCACGGAGGAACAGGCGATCGAGGATTTTGGCAGGAGATGTAAATGCATGCCATACATGAAGCTATCATCGATAATCACACAGAATATTCGCAAGGGCTCCGATGGAATACTGAATATTTTGGAGAGAGAGGTCGTAAACTCTCTGGCGGAGAGGAGGGCAGCAGCCCTGAAAAAAGGCGAGATAGCCGGCACCAAGCTCTTGATGCCCATGATGGTAATGCTGGGGCTTGTGATGGCTATGATCATGGTGCCTGCGTTTATGACGATGTGAGTGCTAAGGGCACGGACTCTCAGAATGTGGAGTGAGCGCCGTGAACAGCAACGGGAAAGGAGAATGATAACATGAAAAGACTTACAAATGAGTGGAATGAGATCAAGGCTTACGCAGCGGATGATGAGGCAATAGGTGTTGTTGAGATCATTTTGATACTGGTGGTACTGATCGCTCTTGTACTGATTTTCAAGGATCAGATAACAAAGGTTGTAAATGATGCGTTCAAGAGCTTTAATGAAGATTCTTCAGAGATAATAGGATGAGAGCGAGCATAACGGTAATGATGTCCCTGGTCAGCCTCATCATCCTTGCCATGACGGGCACCTGTATAGAGACTGCGAGGTATTCCGTGTGCGCAGGCTCAGGCACGGAGAGCTTAAGAAGTGCTGCGGATGCGCTTTTTACCGAGTATTCAAGACCTTTGTATGATCATTACGGACTGTTTTTTTTAGAGAGTGTCGGAACCCCGCACGAGGAAGTTATATCACGCTATTTGGGTGATGATCTCGAGGGTGGGGCAGGATTTTTGGATTTTCTGAAGGGCGAGCTAAAAAGTCTTGATATCAGGAAGAAAACACTTGCCGGAGATGACGGAGCCGAACCGCTCATGAAGGAAATAGTTCAGTATATGGAAAGATATGTTGTATCAGAAGCGCTCGGAGGTTTCATGAAAAAGCTCGGAAGCTTTTCTGACCATGAGGCTTAACAAATACAATAAGGAACATAAATAGTATCTCTAA
>JAGBOK010000155.1 GCA_017633905.1 Eubacterium sp.
ACTGCCGCTTCGCGGCTGAATCCCTTATGTAGTGGAGTGACAGCTTTCAGCCTGATAGATATGCACATAAGTGCATGAATGCAAGCATTCAGCACCTATGTGCATATCTATCAGCCGTGAATAGTAACAATAGTAACATATTCACGTCTGTCATGAGTTAAACAAAAATTTCTTCAGCGCTGATTTGTTCTGTGTTATATCCGTTACCAGAACCTGCTGTCCCCCTACCGACTGGTTTGAATAGGAGCCGTCAACAGGCAGTGAGAACTGGTTGATCTTGGTCGTTCCCATGCGAACGACCGTCATCAGGTAGCTGAAAATATCATCCTGTGTTATATCAGTCGTTACGTTTGGAAGCACATCTGCCGCAAGATCGATCATCTCTGTCGGAGACATCTTCTTGACCTTGTTCATGATCGCCTGTATGGTCAGTCTCTGTCTCTCGACCCTTCCGTAGTCATCACCCTTGCCGCTCGCCGTGTACACTCCGGGATATCTGCCGGACGCAGTCCTCTTGCCGTGCCTGATCCTGCAGTAGCCGAGCGCCTGATATCCGTTGAACATCTGCTTGCCGACCTTGGTATTGCGGTATTTTTTTCTCTTGATATAGTTGGTGGTGTTCAGGTTGTCTGACTCTGACTGTGTGAGATTTACCTCTATACCGCCGATCAGATCGATGACATTTACAAAGGCGTCAAAGTTCACCTCTGCATATCCGTCCATCCTCACTCCGAAGTTCTGGGCGATCGTCTCATACAGAAGCTGTATACCGCCGTATGAATACGCGGCGTTGAGCTTCTGGTTGCCATATCCGGGAACCGCAACATACATATCTCTCATAAGAGAGGTAAGCTTCAGCTTCCCGTGCTTTATATCCATGGTCGCTATCATCATGGAATCAGATCTTCTCTCCGCGCCGTCAACATCCTGCTCATCAAGATTTTTGTCCACTCCGACAAGAAGCACGTTAACTATCTGGGTATCAGAGGCAAGCTTGTACTTGGACAGATCGACCTCGCTCAGGGTATTGCCCGTATCATAGTTGATCATGCCAAGAGCTCTCTCTCCCCTGTGTACCATGTTTGCTGCCATAACTCCCGCCACGGCAGAAAACATGACTCCGAAAAAAAGAAAAATGCGCGCTATCACCTTGCGCGTATGAGTCTTGCCCGTCACCTTTTTCTTCTTTTTTGAAGGAGCCTTCGCAGCGCTCCCGGTATTCTTTTTGGTTTCATCCGAAGCCTTGTTTGCCATAAAACTCTCCCTACTGTATATTTTTATATTCTTTTCTTTGCAGGTCGGATTTCTACATAAGTAGAAAAAGACCTATGTTCCTTATCAGACCACTTTTTTTGAAGCCGTAACGAAGCATCAGAAGTCTTTTATCAAGCCATGAAGCATTGTCCATACCGGCAAACGCCCTGCACACGGCTCTCGTATCATCGGGAAGCTCGCCCATATAGACCTGAAAAAAAGCTCTCCCCTGCTGATATGTCTGTCTCAAAACCTCTCTTTGCTCTGAGAGCTTCAAAAACCTGTTCCTGACGTATTCTCTAAAACCCGCGCCGCCGACAATATTTGTCTCGTGCTGACGGTATTTAAGCGTCATCTCGTCAAGATATACTATCCTTCCGAATGCCGAGGCGATTAGAGCGAGCCACCAGTCATGATAGCGTATCGCGCTCGGAAGATATTCAAGTTTGTCGGCAAGCTCCCTGTTTATCATTACGGTACAGCCGATACATATATTTTCCATCAAAATATGATTAAAGTCAACACTTTTTGTGTTGTGGTGCGTGCTCCTCATGAAACTGCGTTTTGTCGGCGTTCTACCATCGTAGATCTCGGCATCCGTGAATACGAGCACGGGAGATCTTTTTTCCGATTCGGCTCTTTTCATTGCCTGATAAGTCTTCTCCACCTTGTCCGGATACCATATATCATCCTGGTCACAGAGCATTATATAATCCGCGTCGGAGCGTTTTATCCCTCTCAGAAAATTGAGAACAAAACCGGTATTTTTTTTGTTCCTGTGCCAGAATACATTGGAATACTCCGCGCAGTATTTCCCGGCGATCTGCTCCGTCTTATCATTTGAGCAGTCATCGCATATATGGATCCTGATATCGGACCTCGTCTGTGATAACAGGGATTCAAGCTGTGCCCTTAAATATTTTTCTCCGTTATATGTTGCAAGTATTATATCAATCATTTTTTCTACTCCAGTAGTTTCTGTTCATGGAAAGCTTTTTTACGATCTCCTTGGGAAGCCTGTCATATCTTTTTCCCATAAAATATCCGGCATATTTAAACGCGCTGCCTACGAACAGCTCAGGCAGCTCGTACCATCTGCCACGCTCCATGAGATGCTCTGCTGTTTTCAGGACAAGCTTTATTCCCTCTGATTCCGATGAAACACTGTCAAATATCTCACTGTACTGCTTCTGCGATACTGCCAGATCAAAATTTCTCTTAAAGCTCTGGGTGTAGGTGTAATCATGCGAGTGGATGATATGGGCTCCGGCATCGTACGCGATCTTGTACCCTGCCTGTATGATATGCGCAGCCATTATGGAATCCTCATTAAAGATCGTATGCCTTACAAAGCCTCCCAGCCCGTCATATATATCATGCCTGTACATGGCGCATACATTGGAGCAGAAATAAGTCTTGATCCCAAGCTTTTCAAGATCATCCTTTGACTTGATACTGCTTTCCTCCGGATAATTGAATTTTCTGGTGTAGCGCTCTATTTCTCCCGCTCTGTCGTTCGGGAGCTGTCTGGCGTATACGACTGCGATCTCATCATCACTCTTAAGCGTATCAAGCATTTTTTTGATAAGCTCATCATCCTCCGGCACTGCGTCCTGTGTCATAAACAGCACATACATAGCCTCCGACATGGATGCACCCTTGTTTCTCGTGCCGCCGTGATCATAAACTCTTTTCGGCAGTGTGGTGACAACGCTCCCCTTCACGTCAAGAAGCTTTGATGTGACAGCATTATCTTCGCTCTCATCGTCAGTCAGCGTCTGCATGAAAAAAATGTTTTCCGCTCCGGTCTCCTGTGAGCCTATCCGCTCTGTCAGGGCGTCAAGCTTTTCATCGGGCTTATATACAGGTATCACCAGATCCACATAGTCTTTATATTCTTTTTGTGATGACATGCTCATCTCTCCTTATCATATATGTCCAAAGATGTTACTATTCTCGGCTGATATAGTGAATAGTGACCCAAAGATACACCAATCAATTCAGCATTTCCCTATAAGTCTGTTGACCTCCTCCACTGCTTCCATGGCATCCTCGGAGTATCCGTCCGCTCCTATCTCATCGGCATATTCTCTAGTGACACAGGCTCCTCCGATGATGATTTTCGCTCTTATCCCCGCTTCATCCCTAAGCTTTACCACCTCAGCCATCTTTGTCATCATGGTTGTCATAAGCGCCGAAAGTCCGATAATATCGGCATCTGTCTTTGCTGCCATGGCGATAATATCCTCACCGGGAACATCCTTTCCCATATCTATTACGTTGTAGCCATAGTTTTTCAGCATAAGCACGACGAGGTTTTTACCTATATCATGTACATCTCCCTCGACCGTTGCCATGATCACGGTCGCCATGTCCTCTGCATCGTTATTTATTTCAAGATGCGGTTCTATGTAGGCAACTGCCTGCTCCATCGTCTCCGCCGATGAGATGAGCTGCGGCAAAAAAAAGATCTTTTTCTCGTAGAGGGCTCCGACAAGATTGATCGCGGGTATCAGCTCTTTGTCTATCAATTCTTTTGCGGATCTGTTTGCTTTTAACTGCTCATCAATAAGTGATGACAGGGCTTTTTTTCTCCCGTTCAAAACAGCCATAAAAAGCTCTGACTCCTGACCGTTTAACATATCTTCAGGTATGGCGGTCTGTTTTTTTGCTGTCTTATCTGTTGATACATTCCCCGCATCAGCAAGCCCAAGCGGTCTCACGCCGTTTATGTAATCTGCGTCCGAGCCTTCCTTTGCCATGAGAAGGTCTGCGGCATAGGCGGCATTTCTCAGCATGGTCTGACAGGGATTTGATATTGCCATCGTGAGTCCTTCTGCTATAGCCATAGTGAGAAAAGCGGTGTTTATCACCATCCTCTCGGGAAGACCAAACGATATATTTGAAAGTCCGCATATGGTTGCAAGATTTTTTTCCTGACAGTATTTAATTGTTTCCATAACATCACGAGCGGCATTTTTATTTGCTCCTATGGTTGCCACAAGTCCGTCAGCGACAAGATCCTCATCTGAAAGCCCGTATGAATGGGCAATGCTTATCAGCTCATCAAGGGCAGCGTGCTTCTCATTCAGATCCTTTGGAAGACCTTCTCTTGTGAGAGGAAGCAGTATCACCATGGCGCCGTATTTTTTTGCAAGAGGGAATATCCTCTCCGGCTTGCCGGGCTCGAGTGAAACGGAGTTGATAAGAGCCCTTCCGGGATAGATCCTGAGCGCCGCCTCTATGACATCGGGATCTGATGAATCTATACAAAGAGGCACATCAACACTCATCGTGAGTTCATCAATAACACGGCACATCATCTCTTTCTCATCAATGCCGTTCATCCCCATGTTTACGTCCAAGACCTTCGCCCCGCATTCGATCTGCTCAGCCGCAAAATCAAGGACCATATCAGTGCTTCCCTCTCTAAGCTCTGCCTGAAGCCCCTTTTTGCCGGTGGGATTTATCCTCTCTCCTACTATGATAAAACTTCCTCCCTGCCCGATTTTCAGGAGATTTCTTTCATTTGTCAATATCCTTGTTGTCCCGTCAGAAAAAACAGACTCTGTCTCCCCCGGCAGACTGTCAGATCCGGCTTTTTTTACATCGGATATCAGCTCACGGAGCGCCCTGATATACCTCTCATCCGTACCGCAGCACCCGCCTGCAATGTCCACTGCCCCGCTCTCAATGACCGGACGCATCTGGGAGATAAAGCCTTCCGGGTCAAGATCATAGGTAGTCACACCGTCATTTAATACGGGCAGTCCCGCGTTCGGCTTCATGACAATGGGAACCTTTGCGAATTCGGACATCCTCTTTACTACGTCCTTCAGGCTATCAGGTCCTGCCCCGCAGTTGACCCCCACCGCATCCGCGCCCATCGCCTGCAATACGGTGATCGCCGTGCCGGGCTCCGTGCCAAACAGTGTCCTGCCGTCATCCTGAAAGGTAAGCGTTACGATGACCGGCTTGTCGGTAGTTTCTTTTACCGCCAAAAGAGCAGCCCTGCACTCCTGAAGACTCATCAT
>JAGBOK010000156.1 GCA_017633905.1 Eubacterium sp.
ACAAGCAGGATAAAGCCCACCATGACGGTAAACCACCCGTCTCCGGACGTGGGAACACCGCCCCGCTTTAGGTTTGATCTGCGCTCCAGTATAGCCATGGAGTTTCTGCCCTCATCATAGAGGATATTCTCTGTTTTGTAGACCCTGCCAAGAAGCAGAATAATAAGTCCCGTATATACAGCCATCGATCCTATCACTATCAGGATGAGCTCCGGATCTACCTTGAACAGTAACAGATTTTTTATCAACAGACAGACATTTGCAACAGGTACCATCGCCAGTGTCCTGTCAAACTCAATATTTGGGATAAACCCGATATAGCTTGTAAACATCGTGACAAACATTATCGGTGCGGTATAATTGCCGGCTTCCTTGTTTGATCTGGCAAAGCAGGTCACGCACATGGTGATCGCAGTGAGGAACAATGATAATACGATCAAAACAGGCAATGCTATCAGTATCGCCGGCAAAAACTGTGATGTATTGATGCCTCCAAAGCCCTCAATACCGCTTGCCTCGATGAGATTCAGCATATACAGTCCGAGTCCTGCCATCGATATTACTGACAACAACGTCGTTATTAGCCCGATCAAGGCAACAGAGAAAAACTTCGCTGTTATTATCTGCGATTCACTGACAGGCATCATAAGAAGAGATTCGAGAGTTCCCCTCTCCTTCTCCCCCACCGTGGAATCCATGGCAGGTGAGAGTACTCCCGACAGCAATCCCATGATCATCATAAACGGGATTATGGTTCCAAGGAAAAATCCAAGAGACTGTTCTGATGTTGCAGTGTCATTTTCCTCGGTTTCTATTGGATTTAGTATCTCATTCGCATCAAGTCCCTCGTTCTCAATATTCTTGATAACAAGAGCCTTCTTTACCTCTGATAACGCATCGGAAATGATCCTTACAGTGTTTGATGAATTGGTAACGGATGAATTGTAATACACGGAGTATTTGTCATCCTGAAAGCTCACATAGGCATCTATCAGCTCATCCGCAATGGCATTTTTTATCAGATCTGTCTGACCGAATTCATTTAATAGAAATTCCGCAGTCGGTTCATCTGCACCTCCGATAATACCAACCTCTTTATCTGCCATAAGTCCGGTGTCAAGTCCGTATCTTGCTCCGGCGATCGCAGCAAAATCTTCCATGTCAAAAAAACTAACCTTATAGGTCAGCCTGTTCTCATTCTCATCAGCCTGTATCTTTAGAATTTCTTTTTTTATACCGTCATCCGGCACGCCATCAAGTACGATATTATAGTTTTGAACGCTGACGCCGGTCTGCATGGAGCTTATGATAAAAAAAGAAACCAAAAAAATCAGGGGATATATGATGACGGGAACAAAAAACATCATGATCACCGACTTTCTGTCCCTGAATATATCCTTCATTTCTTTTTTGAAAAGAATAGATATCATCTTCATATTGCTAATCTCTCTCATATCCTGCACCCTCTATCACTGAGAAAAATGCCTGTCTCATGTCATCACTTCCCGTGGTCTCCATCAGATGAGACGGCGTATCCTCACAGACTATCTTCCCATCATTTAACAGTATCACCCTGTCACACAGATATTTTGCCTCCTCCATATAGTGTGTGGAATATATAATGGTCTTGCCTTTTTTCTTTTCATCTGTCATAAAATCAATAATGGACTGGGAGCTGATGATGTCAAGTCCAAGCGTAGGTTCGTCAAATATATATATTTCCGGATCGTGTATCAGACATCTTGCTATCTGTGTCCTCTGCATCTGTCCGGTCGAAAGCTTGGCTACCCTGTTGTCAATAAATGAACCAAGATCAAGCACGTCTGTCAAATACTCTGTTCTGTCATCTATATCCTTATCGCTCATACCGTAGGTCTGACCAAACAGCCTCATGATCTCCCTGACTGAAAATCTCTCGTACAGCTTGGTATTGGCAGAAAGATATCCCAGATGCCTTCTGATCTCCACAGATGAACCCAGCCTGATCCCATCCCGTGCAGATATCGTGTCCGATGCTGTTGCAGTACTCTCATCCCTCGCAGATACCGCATCTGATCCGGGAGCAGGGATCGTGACCTCTATTTCTCCCGATGTGGGACTCATTAGAGTCGCAAGCATGCGAAGAAGGGTGGTCTTGCCTGCACCGTTTGGTCCGAGTATCCCAACCAGTTCGCCGTCATGTATTTCAAGTGAGATATCACCAACGGCATTAAATTCTTCTTTCTTTTTTTTGTCAATTTGCCTTTTAAAGGTCTTGACCAGATGATTTGCTCTTATCATTTTTCCTTCCTTCAATTACGTAATAATGTCTGCCGTGCCTGCGTGCCCGGAAGCAGCTAAATTCATTACACAGCCACTGCGATAAAAGTAGAATACGCCCTCCACCGTGATATGTCCGCGGTAGGGGGCGTCAGTTTGATGCTGATCGGGAAGCATCGTCCCTGTGAAGTTGTCTTAGCATGTCTACCTCCATTTCATATTGGTCATGCTGTGCTTTTAGGATCGTCATTCAGCCCGGTGCAAAGGCAATTCTCATGCTCTGTAGTCTGCCTTGGTGCTGAGTCTGAAGATAAATGCATTTGCGTGTGCATCATACTGATTCATGCCAACCATTTTCTTTAGTTTTTCCTCGGGAGTCTTTTTCGCTTCCTTCGAGGTCTTTTCTTTTCTGGCTGTGATCGCTTCTTCAAGTATTGATGCAAAGCTTCCGCCACCGCCGCCTGAGGAATCCTCTGAATACCTCCCGGCTTTTACGACCCTGTTTACCGGTGCAACATCCCTGTTAGGGAATACCCTTATAAATTCATCTGCCATAATGATCTCCTCCTTGAGCTCATTCCAACAGTTACATATATGAGTCAGATAATCGTGTGTTTACGGTCTTTCCAAATCCTTTTGGTCATCACCGTCATACTATCTTCCTTTCATATACTATATCGGCAGATCATAAAAAAATCTTTAGTCAAAAAATAATAGATTTCGAGTAGGGAAGATGAAATCGCACCCTACTCGCCCACGGGGCTGCGTGCTGCGAAGCAGCGTCAATTCTGATGACTGACTATCCTGTAATCGTCATCGTTGCTGCCGCCCTGATAATAAGGGCATTTCACGGGATGACTCGTCAAAAACCTCGCGTACTCATCCTCGTCAAGCTCTACCTCACAGCTCTCATCACCGTCGTCATCCACATAATTAAAAACACATGTATCACACTCAGGCATACCAACTACCTCTCTTCTAAATATGTAGATATATAATCAGGGAAGTCACGAACAGACCGTATACCATGACTTCCCTGAAATCACTATTCTTCAATATCTGAAAAACTATATTGTCACACCGGATATACCTTATTGTCGGTATCTGCGATCGTCGGATCCACCTTTGTCCTCTGTGTCTCCCTGTATTTGAAAAACTCAGTTGCGACCTGCGGGAACAGTGCATAAGAAAGCACGTCCTCATCCTGCTGCTTGTACTGCTTCATCTCTTCTTCAAGCTTCTTTAGCTGCGGCTCTATCAGATCTGCCGGACGGCATGTGATAGGCTTGGTATCACCGATACATTTTTTCTGTACCTCGGGATCAAAGGGCTTGACAGTCTGACCAAACTCTCCGGAGAGGATCTTTTTAGACTCCTTGGTAACCATCTTGTAGCGCTCACCCGTAACAACGTTCAGAACAGCCTGTGTCCCCACTATCTGTGAGGATGGTGTAACCAGAGGCGGATCTCCAAAATCCTTGCGGACTCTCGGCACCTCTTCCAAAACCTCTCTGAACTTGTCCTCCTGTCCCATCTCCTTTAGCTGTGAAACGAGGTTTGAGAGCATTCCTCCCGGCACCTGATAACGAAGTGTATTTATATTTACTCCAAGCACCTTCGTGCTCATAAGACCGCTTTCAAGCGCCTCCTCCCTCATAGGACGGAAGTAGTCTGCTATTTCCGAGAGAAGCTCCTGATCAAAGCCCGTATCATAAGGTGTCCCACGGAATGTCTCGACCATGACCTCTGTTGCGGGCTGACTGGTTCCAAGAGCAAACGGGCTCATCGCGGTATCGATGATATCACAGCCTGCCTCAACGGCTTTCAGATAAGTCATTGACGCAACACCTGAGGTGTAGTGGGTATGAAGTTCGATCGGAAGGCTGGTCGCTTCTTTAAGAGCAGTGACAAGCTCTGCCGCATTGTAAGGTGTCAAAAGTCCTGCCATATCCTTGATGCAAAGTGAGTTGGCACCCATATCCTCGATCTTTTTGGATATATCCTTCCAGTAATCAAGCGTATACGCATCGCCCAAGGTATATGAAAGCGCGATCTGGGCGTGCGCTTTTTCTTTATTGGCAGCCTTGACTGCGGTCTCTAAATTTCTGATATCATTCAGACAGTCAAATATCCTGATGATATCGATACCGTTTGCAACTGACTTTTGCACAAAGTATTCCACAACGTCATCTGCATAGTGGTTGTATCCGAGGATGTTCTGTCCCCTGAACAGCATCTGAAGCTTGGTGTTTTTTATCTTGTCACGAAGCTTTCTGAGTCTCTCCCACGGATCCTCCTTTAAGAATCTAAGGCAGGCATCAAAGGTCGCCCCGCCCCAGCACTCTATAGCATGGTAGCCAACCTGATCCAGCTTCTCTGCGATCGGAAGCATCTGCTCAGTCGTCATCCTGGTAGCGATCAGTGACTGATGCGCATCACGAAGCACTGTCTCAGTGATCTTTACAGGTTTTTTCTCTATGTCAGCCATAATTTCTCTCCTTTATTTTTATTATAAAACCAAATACGGAACTGAAAGCAAGTTTTTATCCCATATCTGCATTAACTCCCGATATTTATCAGATCCCAAATATCGCCATGAACACACCGGCAGCGACCGCAGTTCCTATGACTCCGGCAACGTTTGGTCCCATGGCGTGCATGAGCAGGAAGTTGGTCGGATCCTCCTCTGCTCCCACCTTTTGTGAGACTCTCGCTGCCATAGGAACGGCAGACACTCCGGCAGATCCGATCAGCGGATTTATCTTTCCCTTGGTCACAATATACATAAGCTTTCCAAACAGGACACCGGCAGCCGTTCCGACGGCAAATGCCACAAGTCCCAAAACAACGATCTTCAAAGTGTCGATCTGCAGGAAATTGGCTCCTGAGGTCTTGGCTCCGACTGATGTTCCAAGCAGTATTACAACTATATACATGAGTGCGTTGGACGCAGTCTCAGAAAGCTGCTTGACAACTCCTGACTCACGGAAAAGATTGCCAAGCATGAGCATGCCGACAAGCGGTGCCGTGGTCGGAAGTATCATACAAACAACTACGGTAACAACGATCGGGAACAGTATCCTTTCAAGCTTTGATACAGGTCTTAGCTGATCCATCTTGACACGGCGTTCCTTCTTGGTCGTAAGAAGCTTCATAATAGGCGGCTGTATGATCGGCACGAGCGACATATATGAATAAGCCGCCACGGCGATCGGACCCATCAGATCAGTCTGACCGAGCTTTCCCGCAAGGAATATTGATGTCGGCCCGTCAGCTCCACCGATGATGGAGATAGCAGCGGCTCCCTTTCCATTGAAGCCCATGATGATCGCGAGCAGATACGCGGAAAAAATACCAAACTGTGCAGCCGCGCCGAGCAGAAAGCTCTTGGGATTTGCTATCAGCGGAGCAAAATCCGTCATGGCTCCGACTCCAAGGAATATCAGTGAAGGCAATATGCTCCATTCATCAAGCTTGAAGAAATAACTTAACAATCCTCCCGCTTCTCCTCCCGCGGGGTCTTTCATGATATCAGGATATATGTTCACCAACAGCATGCCAAACGCTATCGGCACAAGCAGCAGCGGCTCATAACCCTTTTTGATCGCCAGATACAAAAATACAAATGCGACCAGGATCATGACATAGTTGCGCCAGTCCAAAGTCCCGTTGAAAAAGGCTGTCTGTTGAATCAGATTTTCTAGTAGTTCCATCTCATCCTCCATTATCAGTTAAGAGTTGCCAGCGTATCTCCTGCCTAAACAGATGCACCTGATGAAACATTGATAGTTGCTACTGTTCCATCCTGAGGGGCAACGACCTCATTTTCCATCTTCATCGCCTCGAGAAGAAGAATAACATCTCCCTTCTTGACAGCCTGTCCCTCACTTGCCTTGACAGACAAAATCTTGCCGGGCATGGGTGCCTTGATCGCTACAGAACCTGCTGCCCCGGAAGATGCCGGTGCCGGCGCAGGTGCTGCAGGTGCGGCAGGCGCAGCGGGTGCGGCGGGTGCAGGTGCCGGCGCAGGTGCGGCTCCTGCTGCTTTTTCTTCGACGGTTACATCATACATATTTCCATTTACAGTAATAGTATAGCTTTTCATTACAAACCTCCAATCAAGTTATATAATATCCGATTTTTTTACATTTAGTCTATATGGAAACACCGGTCATGTGTTTCCCGCGTGATCTGTCTGAGCCTAAGCCCGACCTCTGCTGCTTCTTTTTTTGATCGATCTGATCAAAAGACCGTCCGGCTCAACATACACGCCTGTCTCCTCTGTCATTGCCGCGGCAACTGCGGCAGCTATCACGGCAACAAGCTCGGGATCCGTGGTCTTTTTGACAGGACCTCTCGCCGCCTGTGGTTTAGGAGCGCTCACCTGTCTGTCAGGCTCTTTTACCGACGGTATCTGCACCTTTTCTTTTTTCTCAAAAAGCTTCGGAACGAACTTTAGCAGATATATAACAAACGATATCAGGATCAGCACCAAAAAAACTGTTCCCATCGCAACTCCCGTGTGCATCAGCGCAACGGGAATGGTTATCTCTTCTCCCATATGCTCACCTCGCTCCAAACATCTGCAGTGAATAGATCAGATGCTTTCTCAAATCACCCACAGCTATTACATTATCAACATAACCTCGTCTTGCGGCTCCCGTTGCTCCGTTTTGCAGCTCGAAGTATTTTTTCTCGTCAATGCCTACTGCCTTCGCTGCCACAGCCGCATCCATAGCTCCTACCTTTGCGGAATCCACGGCAAGCACGAGGTCCGCTCCGATATGTTTTGAATTCATGGAAAGATATGAGCTGCCGTATGCCTCTCCGATGATCACATTGATCTTTGGCACATCGGCGCTTGCGAACGCATATGTC
>JAGBOK010000022.1 GCA_017633905.1 Eubacterium sp.
AACTCCGTGGTCTCCCTGAGCTGCGTGCCCCTGACTATGGAATCGTCGATAAGCAGCAGGCTCTTGCCATCTATCAGATCGTGAACCGGGAGCAGCTTCATCTTGGCTATCTGGTCGCGCTTGCTCTGGACTGTCGGCATAAAGGATCTCGGCCAGGTCGGAGTGTACTTGATAAAAGGTCTTGAAAACGGAATACCCGATTCATTGGAATACCCGACTGCGTGAGCGGTACCGGAATCCGGAACTCCGGCGACGATATCAGGCTCTACATTGTCTCTTTTCGCAAGACACGCGCCGCACCGGTATCTCATCTCTTCAACATTTATCCCCTCGTATGAGCTGGACGGATATCCGTAATAAACCCACAAAAAGGTACATATCTTTAAGTCTCCTCCGGGAGCCGCCAGTGTCTGTATGCCATCCGTGGTGACTATGTCTATCTCCCCGGGACCAAGTATCTTCAGATCCTTGTAGCCCAGATTTCTATACGCAAAATCCTCAAAGGTTATGCAGTACGCATCCTCCTTTTCTCCAAGGAACGCCGGCGTCCTGCCGTGTTTGTCACGTCCAACATATATCCCCTTTGGTGTCATGAGCATCAGCGTCAGAGAACCGTCTATCACATCAAGGGCGTATCTGATACCGTCTATGAGATTCTTTTTTTGATTGATGATGGCGGCAACAAGCTCTGTCGCGTTGATCTCGCCTCCGCTCATCTCCAGAAAATGCAACGAGGTATTTTCAAATATGGTCTCGACAAGCTCATCGACATTGTTGATCTTGCTGACAGTTGTGATCGCATAGGTGCCGTGATGTGAGCGGACGATGAGGGGCTGCGGTTCATAATCAGAAATACAGCCTATGCCCATATACCCCTGCATATCATGCATATCCTTGTCAAATTTGGTACGAAACGGTGCATTCTCGATATTGTGGATCGCACGGTCAAAGCCGTTCTCTCCATATACGACCATCCCGCCTCTTCTGGTGCCAAGATGCGAGTGATAGTCTGTCCCGAAAAACAGATCAAAGGTGCAGTCCGATCTGCTTTTCTTCTCCACGACGCCAAAAAAACCGCCCATAAACCCCTCCTGTAATTTAGCCTTAGGTCTGTACACTGACTTCTATATTTACCAAGGAAACACTGATCAAACAGCGTTTGTTTAATCAGTATCTACTTAACTATAACACTACAATCGGATTGACGCAAGTCTTTTTTGACATATGGAAGAATTTAGGTTATAATGGAAAAACTGATATAATCAGTATTTCCATTATTCCTTCGGAAGGATGCACAGGAAACAGGAGGTTCTCGTATGAACGTAGTCGGAATCATAGCTGAATATAACCCCTTTCATTCAGGTCATGCCTATCAGATACGCACGGCAAAGGAAATGGCTGATGCTGATTATGTTGTTGTGATCCTGAGCGGTGATTTTGTACAAAGGGGCGAACCCGCAGTATTTGATAAATATTCAAGAACAAAGGATGCTCTTGAAGGCGGCGCGGATCTTGTGTTTGAGCTGCCCGTCAGGTACTCCCTCTCATCTGCCGGTGACTTTGCATACGGGGGCGTGAAGGCTCTGACAGAGCTTGGTTTTGTGACACATATATGCTTCGGTTCGGAGCAGGGCGACATAGACAAGTTCCTAAAAGCAGCAAAAACTCTTGAAAAAGAGGACAACTCCCGTTCCGAGTTTGGAAAGATGATCGAGGAAAGGCTGAGAGAGGGCGCGTCGTATCCGTCTGCAAGAGCGGAGGCACTGAAAAACATCATCGGCGAGACCGATATAGATGAGCTTTTTTTCTCCGCTCCAAACAACATCCTCGGGATCGAATACTGTCTGGCTCTGTTAAAGCTCAATTCTCCGCTGATACCCATGACGCTGCTTAGAGACGGACAGGATTACAGGGATGCCACCAATCCGTCATTGAAGAGATATCCGTCGTCTACCGCGATCAGGGCGAGCATAGCCCAGTCGGGCACGCCGCATCTTGAACTTGATGATCTCTCGGATCTTATCATATATTCCCTGAGAAACAGCATCAGGGAGGACGGCGTTTTGAAAGACCGTCACAGGGTCTCGGAGCACGCCAAAGATCTTTCCATGGATATTTTCGGCAGGATCAAAAACGAGCTTGACGCTTACACGAGCGCGAGTGATCTGATAAGCAGGGTGAAGACAAAAGCCTTCACGGAAAGCAGGCTGAAACGCTGTCTGCTGCAAAGCGTATTGCATCTGGAGCAGACTGATCCATCCATGCCGTATCTGCATCTGTTGGGGCTTAACACAAATGCCGGACATCTTCTCAGGGGCATACGGGGCGCGGAGATAGATGAGCCCATGGCTGAAAGCCTCAGACCTCTCGTGATCACAAGGCTTGCCGCTGATCTTCCGAGGCTGTCCAAGGAAGCAAGACGACTGTATGATCAGGATCTGTTTGCTGCCGATATTTACAGATATGTCTTCCAGCGCAAATACAATACCACCATGCCAAACGAATACATGCGTGCTCCTGTCGTAGTGGACAGATGATCCGTCATAGGCTACGGCAAACGGGGCAGTAAAAAATATAAAAATCAAGGTCATTTATATATCAGGAGGTTACACAATGGAGCGTAAAAGCGGTGTGCTGATGCCGATAGCAAGCCTGCCATCCAAATACGGAATAGGCTGCTTTGATGAGGCAGCATACGAGTTTATCGATAATCTGAGCAGAGCCGGTCAGTCATACTGGCAGATACTGCCCATGGGACCGACCGGTTTCGGGGATTCACCATATCAGTCCTTTTCTACCTTTGCCGGCAATCCCTACTTCATCTCACTCTCAGAGCTTATCAAAAAAGGATATCTGACCGAGAGAGAATGCGAGGAGAGCACGGAGGGCATGAATCCCCAGTTCGTCAGGTATGATATGGTCTATGAAAGGAGATTCAGGCTTCTTAAAAAAGCATTTGCGAACTCCGGCATAGAAACAGACCAATCCTATGCCTCTTTTGTAAATGAAAACTCCGACTGGCTCGGAGACTACGCTCTTTTTATGGCGATCAAGGACAGAGAGGGCGGCAAGAGCTATTTTGAATGGGATGACGACATCAGACACAGGGATCCTGAGGCAATGGTCTCCTATCGCAACAAGCTGATGAATGATGTTGCGTTTTATCAGTTTTTGCAGTATGAATTTGCCACCCAGTGGATGGCTCTGAAAAAATACGCCGGTGACAAGGGGATTGAGATCATAGGGGATATCCCGATATATGTCGCCATGGACAGCGCGGACACATGGGCTCATCCCGAGCTTTTTCAGTTTGATGAGAACAAAAATCCTACTGCCGTTGCAGGCTGCCCGCCGGATGTTTTCTCTGAGGACGGTCAACTCTGGGGCAATCCTCTGTATGACTGGGAAGCTCATTCACAGACCGGCTATGAGTGGTGGATAGAGAGGATCCGTCATGTCTATCAGTGGTATGACATCGTAAGGATAGACCATTTCAGGGGCTTTGATGAATACTATGCCATCCCCTACGGCGCAAAAAATGCCAGAAAGGGCGAGTGGCTGCCGGGTCCGGGGCTTGATCTGTTCAGGGCGGCGAAAAGGGCTCTCGGAGATTTCAAGGTGATAGCGGAGGATCTCGGATTTCTTACGGACAGCGTAAAAGAGATGCTCAAAGACTCCGGCTTCCCCGGCATGAAGATCCTTCAGTTCGCATTCGATGAGAGCGGCGAGAGTGACTATCTTCCGTATAAGTACCAGAGAAATTCCGTCGTTTACACGGGAACTCACGACAACGAGACCACGCTCAGCTGGATAAAGCACATGCCCCCTGCAGAGAAAAATATCGCTCTGAGATATCTGGGCGCGGGGAGATTTACCGGCGCAAAAAAACTCACCTGGGCTATGATAGGTCTTGCCGAGGCGAGCGTATCGGATATGTGTATCATCCCTATGCAGGATCTTTTGTGTCTGGGAGACTTCGCAAGGATCAATACGCCCTCCACCATCGGCAATAACTGGATATGGCGGATGAAGAAGGACGCATTCTCTGATAAGCTGATAAAAAAACTGTACGATATGACAAAGCTGTACGGAAGGCTATGATTTTTTCTTCTTCGGAAGCTTCAAAAACTCACTGCTTATATTGTCTTTGAGCACGCTGAAAATATAGTCATAACTGAATCTGGAATCATAGCCTCTGACACCGTGCGTGTCTGCGAGGTCTCTTGTATAATTTTTCAGCCAGAAGACTCTCAGATCGGCGTGTGAGCTTCTGTAGTCAGTAATGTTCGGTATGAGCTTCGGATCTTTGATGATGACCCTGAAGGTGTCATTTAAAAGATCCTCGTGGACTTCAAAGGTGAGAGTCAGTGTAACGCCTATGAGATTGTCCGCGATCGACTGCCCGGATATGAAGTTTCCGAGAGAGTACGCGCAGAACGCGCGTCTTCCCTTTGCCTCTACCCACTCGGCATCCTGGACAACATGCGGGTGCGTCCCTATGATGAGATCAGCCCCGAGTCTTGTGAGCATCTTTGCCGTGGATCTCTGCTCATCCGTTACGGTATGACTGTCTTCATTCCCCCAGTGACAGCTCACTACCACTACATCTGCGAGTTCCCTCGCAAGCTTCATCTGGCTGCGTATCACATCCTTTTGTGAGAGCAGTATCACATGGTATTTGGAATCCTCAGGAACCGTAAGACCGTTGGTCCCGTAGGTGTATGAGAGGAACGCGAACTTGACGCCTTCTTTCTCATATATCGGTATATTCTCGTATTTTTCTCCCTTCACAAGACCCGTCGCCAGCACATCCGGCATGGACTTCCAGAATTTCACGCTCTGCGTGAGTCCGTCTGCCCCCTGGTCATAGGTATGGTTGGTCGAAATATTGAATATCCTGAAATTGATATCGTACAGAGCTCTTGCGACATCACCCGGAGTCGAAAAGGTAGGAAAGGTGTCAGGCTCCAGCGTATCCGTTACCAAAGTCTCCTGATTGATCCAGTTGATATCCGTTTTGTTGAAAAGCTTTGCGACCTTTTCATAAGCAAAGGAAAAATCATAGCTTCCGTCATTCGTTCTCTCTCTTGCCTGATTGTAAATATAGGAGTGGATCAGGTTGTCACCGCTCGCGGAGAATGTGATCTCCGTGATATCCGCAGCTCCCCCCGTGCCGACGGCATCTCCCGATACGACCTGCGGCGGGGCTATGGGCGGAGTGCTCGCCTGTGCGACAGTTTGTATATTCTCCGTCATCCTGTATCTGGCGAGATAAAACCCGCCAAAGCCCATAGCTATACAGCCAAGTATAAGAGACAATACAAATACTACCTTTTTCATTTCTTCCTCCTGCCGGGTTTACATTTACGTCTACATTCTAACATAATTCTTTCTTATTTACAAGTTAGCCCCTTGTTTTTTTTTCAAAAATGATGTATCATATTGTGGTAGTTTATTCATAACTGCAAAATACAATCACACAGAAAGAAGGAATCTACGATGGAGAAACAAAACATTGACTGGGGAAATATCGGATTCGGCTATATGAAGACCAGAAGCCGCTATGTCTCCAATTACAAAGACGGCAAATGGGATGACGGTATGATGACAGAGGATGACACTGTTACCATAAGCGAGTGCGCCGGAGTCCTTCAGTACTCACAGAGCTGTTTTGAGGGGTTGAAGGCATATACGACAGAGGACGGAAGGATCGTTACGTTCAGGCCTGATCTGAATGCCGAGCGCATGATAGATACCACCAAGCGCCTCGAAATGCCTTCATTTCCAAAGGAACGCTTCATAGATGCCGTTGAGAAGGTCGTCAGGGAGAATGCGGACTATGTGCCTCCATACGGATCCGGTGCGACTCTCTATCTGCGTCCATATATGTTTGCAAGCGGACCGGTCATCGGTGTAAAGCCTTCCGATGAATACCAGTTCAGACTTTTTTCCACTCCGGTCGGTCCGTATTTCAAGGGCGGCGCCAAGCCCATCACCATCAGAGTCAGTGATTTTGACAGGGCAGCCCCTCACGGAACGGGTCACATCAAAGCCGGACTCAATTACGCCATGAGTCTTCATGCCATCGTGGATGCGCACAACCAAGGCTTTGATGAGAATATGTATCTCGATGCCGCTACCAGAACCAATGTAGAGGAAACGGGCGGCGCAAACTTTATTTTTGTTACAAAGGACAATGTTGTTGTCACTCCGAAGTCTGATTCCATACTGCCGTCCATCACGAGAAGATCTCTCATGACTGTAGCGGAAAAATATCTTGGATTAAAGACCGAAACGAGAGTTGTTCCCTTCGCAGAGGTCTCTGAGTTCGCCGAGTGCGGACTGTGCGGAACGGCTGCCGTTAT
>JAGBOK010000157.1 GCA_017633905.1 Eubacterium sp.
CGGATGAACTTACAGGTGAGGCAAGAAAGGCATACGAGGAGCTCGAAGCAGCAGGAAAGATCACAAATATGAAGCTTGTTATGCTCCAGGACTATGGTACATACAAGGCTTTCATGGGCTGGTATGATTCATGGGAGAGTCTTGTAAAAGTAGTAGGTACACGGGCAGCTACCATCTATGCGCATTCAGTTTCCACTACAAACGGATGTCAGCTGTGCTCACTGTTTTTTATAAGCGACCTTAAAGATCTCGGTATCGATCCGAACAGCTTTGAGACCTCTGAAAATGAGGAATTGCTCAGGCAGCTTGGCGAGCAGATTGTAAAGGATCCCACAAAGGTATCTGATGAACTTCTTGACGGATTGAGACGCTTCTATACAGATGAGGAGATCATAATTATAGTAGGCTTTGGCGCACAGATGCAGGCAACCAATAACTTCAACTCTGTACTCGGAGTAGATGTTGATGAGAGACTGCTTCCGTTAAAGGATCAGTTTAAGCCCGCAACATGGAGAGGATAAAAAATGGGTATTAAGATAAATTCACTGCTTGTACACGGAGGAATAGACGGAGATGACGCTACGGGAGCCGTAAATGTTCCCATTTATCAGACAACTACATACAGACAGGAAGGACTCGGGAAAAATAGAGGCTGGGAGTATTCAAGAACGGGAAATCCGACAAGAGCAGCAGCCGAGAAGCTTGTGGCAGAGCTTGAACAAGGGAAATACGGAATGGCATTTGCTTCGGGGCTTGCAGCTATAAACACCGTATTGTCATTATTCAAGGCGGGTGACAGGCTTGTGGTTTCCGACAATATCTACGGTGGCACATTCAGGATACTGGACAAAGTATTTGAAAAATTCGGAATTACATATACTATAGTTGACACATCAGATCCGGGCAAGGTTGAAGCGGCAATAGATGATGATGTAAAGGCTGTATATGTGGAGAGTCCCGCAAATCCGCTTTTGACAGTCACGGATATTGAAACGGTCGCAGGGATAGCTCATAAACACGGCAAGCTTTTGATAGTAGACAATACCTTTCTTACACCATATCTGCAAAGACCTCTTACACTCGGGGCAGATATTGTTATTCACAGCGGTTCTAAATACCTCGGCGGACACAGTGACGTTATATCGGGATTCGTGGCACTAAATGATGAAAAGCTCTCAGATCAGCTGTATTACTTTCAAAATTCCATAGGAGGAGTACTTGCGCCATGGGACAGCTACCTTGTGATCAGAGGCATCAAAACTCTTGGAGTGAGAATGGATCGTCATGTTGAAAATGCCGGACGGATCGCCGAATGGCTCGCCGCGAGCGGGTATGTGAGCAGGGTCTATTATCCGGGACTTAAATCAGATCCCGGATACGAGGTGCAGAAAAAACAGGCTGACGGTGCCGGTGCGATGATATCATTTGTTCTTGATGAAAAATATGACTATCGGAGGTTTTTTGAGAATCTTAATATCATAACCCTTGCGGAGAGTCTGGGAGGCGTAGAGTCTCTTGTGTGTCATCCGGCAAGTATGACACATGCGGCTATACCTGCCGAGATCAGAAAAAAAGTGGGAATTGTTGATGAGCTTATAAGGTTATCCGTGGGAATAGAGGATGCCGATGATCTGATCGATGATCTAAAGCAGGCTATTGAGACCTCTGCAAAGGAGAAAAACTGATATGGATGTTTATATGAGCATTCAGGAAATGATAGGAGCGACACCGATGCTCAAGCTTGAGCATCTCGGTGTAGATGACGGAGTCGGACTGTTCGCGAAGCTTGAACTGATGAATCCTGCGGGAAGCCTCAAAGACCGTGTAGGTCTGTATATGCTAAGAGATGCCGAAAACAGAGGTATTCTAAAGCCCCACGGAACGATCATAGAGGCGACGGCGGGAAATACCGGTATAGGGATAGCCATTGCCGCTCTTAACAGGGGATACAGAGTTATTTTTACGGTTCCCGAAAAGTTTTCAATAGAAAAACAAAAGATCATGAAGGCTCTCGGGGCAACGATCATACACACAAGCAGGGAAGAGGGAATGCTCGGCGCGGAAAAAAGGGCAAAAGAGCTTTTGAAAGAGATACCGGATTCAATAACACTCGGACAGTTCCACAATCCGGCAAACCCGACGGCTCATTATGAGACAACCGGTCCGGAGATCTATGACCAGATGGATGGAAAAATAGATTATCTTGTTGCAGGAGCCGGAAGCGGAGGGACCTTTTCAGGTGTTCTTAAATACTTAAAGAAAATGGATCCGAATATAAAGGGTGTGCTTGCCGATCCTGTCGGTTCGGTGATCGGCGGCGGCGAGCATGCTGATTATGACATTGAAGGGATAGGAAATGATTTTATAGCGGATACGATGGATGTATCGCTTGTTGACAAGGTCATAAAGGTGACAGATGATGAGGCCTTTGAAGCTTCAAGAAGGTTGGCGGCAAAAGAAGGAGTGCTTGCCGGTTCGTCCTCAGGGGCTGCGCTCGCAGCTTCCATCAGGCTTGCCGGTGAGATCGAAAGCGGAAACATTGTAGTGATATTTCCTGACAGGGGAGACAGATATCTGAGTAAGGGATTGTTTTGATATGGCTGAAGTATTTAATTTGGATCATGTATATAAAAACTATAAAAATGACGGAAAAGAGTTTACCGCGCTTGAAGACGTGAGCCTTTCCATCAATGAAGGAGAGGTTTTCGGCATAATAGGGATGAGCGGTGCCGGAAAATCGACACTTGTGAGGACGCTCAACCGTCTTGAAGATGTTTCGGACGGAAGCGTTTCTTTTTTCGGACAAGACCTTGCGGAGCTTAAAAACAAGCAGTTAAGGCTTATGAGACGGCAGATATCCATGATATTCCAGGGTTTTAATCTGCTCGAACAAAGGACGGTCATCAGCAATGTAATGCAGCCTCTGCGTATTGCCGGAATTCCAAGATCACAGAGAAAAAACAAGGCTCTCGAGATGCTAAAGATAGTCGGACTCGAGGACAAGCAAAACGAATACCCGTCCAGACTTTCGGGAGGACAGCGACAGAGAGTTGCAATAGCAAGAGCTCTTGCCTCTGATCCCAAGGTATTACTGTGTGATGAGGCAACGAGTGCGCTTGATCCCAAAATGACCGGAGAGATACTGGATCTGTTGGCTGAGATCAACAGGTCAAGAAAACTCACGATAGTTATCATAACTCACGAGATGAGTATCGTAGAGAAGATATGTGACCGTGTAGCGATTATTGATAAAGGTAAACTGGCAGAGGTCGGAGAAGTAAAGGAAATATTCAGAGCTCCGAGATCCGAGCCTGCAAGAAAACTGGTATTTCCCGGCAATCCCTTTGACCCGTCTGACAGGGACTCCAGACTCATACGCCTTGTATTTGACGGATTGGCGGCAAGCAAACCGTTTATTGCCGAGCTTGTAGAAAAGACCGGAAGAAAGGTAAACATACTGAGTGCCAATACAAAAAGTGTCGGAGGTATAGGATACGGTCAGATGGTGGTCGAGCTGCCGCCTCAAAAGGAGGAGCAGGAGTTGATCATTCAGTTTTTCAAGGATGGCGGATTGAGTGTGCAGGAGGTAGACCGGTATGAGTGAATACATAATCGATGCGATCAGGGTGGGGATACTGGAGACCCTGCAAATGACATTTTTTGCATCCGTTTTAGCATATATTATAGGACTGCCTGTCGGTATATTGTTGTATGCGACCGCAAAGGGCAGGATACTGTCGAACAGAGCGGTAAATATTGTTTTGGGATTTATTGTAAACATCACCCGTTCTCTGCCGTTTTTGATACTTTTGGTTTTGCTGATTCCGTTCACAAGACTTGTTACGGGGTCATCAATAGGTACGGTCGCTACTATCGTTCCGCTGACTGTCGGAGCGATACCTATTGTGGCAAGGATGGTTGAATCCTCTTTGAGTGAAGTATCGCCCGGGATAATAGAAGCGGCGACCTCCATGGGAGCATCTCCTGTTTATACGATCATACATTTCATACTGCCCGAGGCAACACCTTCTCTTTTGCTTGGAGCAGCAATAAATGTAGCTACGGTACTCGGATATTCTGCCATGGCAGGAGTGATAGGAGGGGGCGGACTTGGCGCTATAGCCCTTCAGTACGGTTATTACAGATATCAGGAAGACGTTTTGTGGACAACAGTGGCTATTCTGGTGGTCATGGTCATGGTGATACAGGAGGGAGGCAATGTCTTTGCCAAAAAGGTGAGAAAGTAGCCGCGAACAGAAACAAGGCTTCCGATCGGGCTTCCGGTCAGATAGAAATTTTTCTTGACAACAGCCGGACAGATTGGTATAATCCTCAATATAAGATGTTAAGGCGTTGCATTAACATCAAAATCGTGACACTTGTTGTATTTCACAAAAAAAGAATTGGTGGATTTGCACATGAAAATTACTACTTTCAACCCAATGATCGTCACCAACCGTCCTGATGAAACTCTCAAGTTCTTTGAACAGTGGGGCTTCACAAAGAAGCATGCACCTACCATCAAGACGGGCTCCGGATCAGAATTCACCGATTACCGGCTTCAGTCCGAAGAGGGCTTTTACATGGATGTCGCTGCGGTTGATAAGCCGCTTCCGGCGGAGGTTACCGCCATTCGCATAAATGTGGACGATTTTGATGAGGCTTATAAATGGCTGACTGAGGTCGGCTACTCGGCTTATGAAGAGATCTTTGAAACCGAGCACGCCAAGGGCGCTATGATGGTCGGGTCTGTCGGCTTCACGATCTATCTTGTCCAGCATATCAAATAATAAAACTGATAGTTACTGATGATCAAGGGCGGATCGCCGATTTTGCGATTCGCCTTTTCATTTATATCGCAGGGGCTTCGTAATGGATTCAGTTGCCTTGCAGCATACAGCCCCGCGGACGAGCAGGGCGCGTTCTTATCTTACCTACTCGATATTTTATAGCAAAAGGCAGGGAGCATAATAATGAACAAGATCGAAGAAGCAATTATATACGCCACTATCATGCACCAGGGGAAAGTGCGCAAGCTGGGTGGCGTCGCATACATACTTCATCCGCTGGAGGTGGCACAGATCCTGGCAACGATGACGGACGACCAGGACGTCATCACCGCGGGTATTCTGCATGATATTGTGGAGGACACCGACGGAACGCTCGAAGAAATCAAAAAACGCTTCGGCGATCGTGTGGCTTTTCTGGTATCGTCCGAATCCGAAAAACAATATGAAGGCGAGAGCCGCAGCGAGAGCTGGAAACGCCGCAAGGAGGAATCGCTGAAGGTACTCAAAAACACCGATGATCATGGAGTTCGGATGCTGTGGTTGGCGGACAAGCTTGCCAACATTCGCTCGCTGGCGGGCACCTATTCCGAGTACGGCGAAAAGACCTGGGAGAACTTCAACCAGCGTGATCCCGAGATGCACCATTGGTATTACCAGACCATCGCGGAGCAGCTGGAGCTGTCACTGAACAAGACCGGTGCGTTCAAGGAGTTCATCAAACACATCAACTTTATATGGCCCTGTTCCTTCGATTCCGACAAGGCGCGCTACAAGAAATACCGCGAGGTGTCTGTGGAGGGCTGCACGCGCATCGGCAGAGGAGCCAAGGGTGATGTGTACCGTTATGACGATGAGCTGATCATCAAGGTCTACAACCACAACAACACATACCGCGATGTCGAGCAGGAGATCGCCATGGCGAGAAAGGCTTTCATACTGGGTATCCCCACTGCAATTTCCTTCGGCATCGTGTCCGTCAAGGCGACGGGCGACGAGGAGGCGGACAAGTACGGGGCAATGTACGAGCTGGTGGATGCCGACACGCTCTCCGGCTGCATCGCAAGGGATCCCGGTCAGGTGGACAACTACGCGAAGCTTATGGCGGAGCTGGCTCATACTATCCACTCGACAAAGGTCACGCCTGAGGACGGCTTCCATGACGCCATGGAGCGCATCGGCGAATACATCGAGGGCGGCATCGGCAGGGAGGATCAAGCTCTTGCGGACAAGTGCATGGCACTTTTGGACGCACTGCCTGAGACCGACACACTGCTTCACGGAGACTTCCACACGGGCAATGTGTTCCTCCAGCAGGGCGAGGCTCTGCTGATAGATATGGATCGGCTGTCGATCGGACATCCAATCCTGGAGCTCAGCGATCTGTACTACTTCTATGTGCTGCTGGGCGAGGACGACCCTGTCGTGATCGAGCGATTCATGGGCTTTTCCTATGACACTGCGAAGACCTTCTTCCGCGACGTCCTGAAGCACTATCTGGGAACGGAGGATGAAAAGCGCCTGAGCGATGTTGCACAGAAGGCTTCTCTCATCGGCTACAGCCGCCTGATCCGCAAGATCCGTAAACAGAGAAAGGTCTCCGAGGCGGACAACATGACGGTTCGGCGGTGCGTGGAACGTATCTCTGAACTTACGGATAAACTGGACAGTCTGAGTTTTTGATCTTAAATTACTGACATTGAGTCGTGAATAGCAACTATATAACGTATAATTGTGCGTGGGGAAGCAAATATGTTTACATACAGAAATGAAACCTTTGACGAGGAGAGGGCTTTATACGGTTCAGACGGTGTAAAAGTCATATCTTGCCGGTTTGATGATCCGGCTGACGGAGAGAGCGCGTTAAAGGAAAGCAGAAATATATAAGTTACGGACAGTTACTTCAATCTGCGATATCCCTTTTGGCATGTAGATGATCTCTCTGTCAGCAATTCGGAGTTTACAGGGGATTGCCGCGCCGCGATCTGGTACTCAAAGGATGTAAGCATAACAGAGTGTAAAATGTATGGGATCAAGGCACTCAGGGAATGTGACAGGGTAAAGATCGCGGACTGCGATATCATTTCTCCTGAATTCGGATGGTTCGTCAGAGGCTTGGAAATGAGGGATACTTCCGCTGAGAGCGAGTATTTTATGATGCGCTCGGAAAGACTCACCTTCGATAAGGTGAGGTTCAAGGGAAAGTATTCCTTTCAGTATATTTCAGACTCGGTTTTTACTGATTGTGAATTCGATACGAAGGATGCCTTCTGGCATGCAAAAAACGTAACGGTAAAAAACAGCATAATAAAGGGTGAATATCTCGCATGGTATTCCGAAGGTCTGACACTGGAAAACTGCACTATCATCGGAACGCAGCCGCTGTGCTACTGCAAGGATCTGAAACTGATAAATTGTAAAATGACAGATACGGATCTTTCATTTGAGAGATCAGATGTCGATGCCACCATACTCACGGAGGTCATCAGTATCAAAAATCCGAGGAGCGGAGAGATTCGGGTCAGGGGAGTTACAGAGACTATCATGGATGATCCCGAGGCAAAGGGCAGGATCATAATCAAAGATTCATTCAATAAATAACATAAGGAGGAATAAACAGATGATGAAAAATAGGATCACGGCAGTTATGATGATGTCTGCACTGACGATAGGGGTGCTCTCGCCTATGGGTGAGGCACAGATGGCAGGTATCAGATTGTCCGAGACAAGTCTTGCGTTGAGCGTCGGTGAGAGTGCCACACTGAAAGTGAAGGGGACTTCCAAAAAGGTAACATGGAGTTCAACTAAAAAAGCGGTAGCAAAGGTACCAAAAAAAGGCAAGGTCACGGCAGTATCCGCAGGCAAGACCGTTATCAGGGCAAAGGTTGCAAAGAAAACCCTCAAATGCAAGGTGACGGTAACAAAGATCAAAGCACTGACTAACTACTGGACAGATAATTCAAATGTTGCAGAGGAACTCAGAAATTATGTTGACAAGGTGACTGATGAAAAGGATACTGCAAACTATATTCCAATAGAAGACAGGATCGCTGTTTTTGATA
>JAGBOK010000158.1 GCA_017633905.1 Eubacterium sp.
AAGCTGCGCAGGGCGAAGACAATGCTTGAGGCAACAGTGCCTTATTTTGAGAGTCTGAAGACCGAGATATCCAATATTTTTCTCCACTTTCCTGAGATAGAGCACAGATATTTCAATAACAGTGAGGAAGATATACTCGAGGAGAGGCAGAAGAACCGCAGACGCGGATTTCTCATAGCCACAGGCGACAAGGGTATGGCGGGAGCCTACAATCACAACGTCATCAGGGAGGCACTGTCTCATATCACTCACGAGGATCATTTGTTTGTCGTGGGTGAGGTCGGAAGGCATGAGCTTTCGGCGGAGGGCTTTGACGTGGATCCCGAGTTTCTTTATTCTGCCACCAAGCCGTCCATGCACAGGGCGAGGATGATAGCGGGAACGATAGTCGAGCTTTATAAAAATAAAGAGCTTGACGAGGTTCATATCATATATACGCGTATGGTAAATTCTCTCAGCTCGGAGGTGTGCTATGAGAGACTGCTGCCGCTCAAAAGCCACACTTTTTTGAAGGAAGAGCTTATAGAACAGGCGATGGCTGAACAGGGCGGCAAGACGAGAGAGCAGATAGAGCGGGAGGCAGAGGACTGGTATCTGATATATCCTTCACCGAAGGAGATACTCGAGAGGCTGGTCTACAACTATATCACCGGTTATGTGTACGGTGTTTTGGTTGAGAGCACGGTCAGCGAGGAGAACGCCAGAATGATGGCAATGCAGGCTGCGACTGACAATGCGGTACAGATGATAAGCGAGCTTTCCATACAGTACAACAGGGCGAGGCAGGCTGCCATAACTCAGGAGATAACAGAGGTAATTGCGGGAGCGAAGGCGCTTAAGAAGCGTAGAGAATCTACGCTTCTTAAGCGGCCTCCGGCAGGAGGCGCAGCCGGTCGCAGATGAAGGTGCTGCGCACCGCGCCCGGCGCGCAGGGACGAAAGTCGTCCCATCAGAGAAGCGTAAAAAACTATAATAAAATAGATTTTAGGAGGGTCTCATGACGGAATATAAAGGAAAGATCATTCAGGTTTCGGGACCGGTCGTGGATGTTGAGTTTGAGGACGGAAGGCTTCCTGTCATCCGCTCGGCACTGAGTGTAGATATTCAGGATTCTGTGCGTGTTATGGAGGTAGCCCAGCACATCGGTCACGATGTGGTCAGATGTATCATGCTCGCTGCGAGTGAGGGACTGCACAGAGATATGGAGGTCATTTCGCACGATGAGGGGATCACGGTACCGGTAGGGGAGGTAACTCTCGGGCGTCTTTTCAATGTTCTTGGTCAGACTATAGATAACAAAGAGCCTATAGTGACTGATGAGAAATGGTCTATACACAGGGAGCCCCCATCATTTGAGGAGCAGAGTCCGGTGGTTGAGATACTCGAGACCGGGATCAAGGTCATAGATCTTCTCGCGCCATACGCCAAGGGCGGCAAGATCGGGCTTTTTGGAGGAGCGGGCGTAGGAAAGACAGTGCTTATCCAGGAGCTCATTCACAATATTGCAACAGAAAGCGGCGGATATTCGATCTTTACCGGTGTTGGTGAGAGATCGAGAGAGGGCAACGACCTTTGGACGGAGATGACGGAGTCAGGCGTCATTGACAAGACGGCTCTTGTGTTCGGTCAGATGAACGAGCCGCCCGGTGCCCGTATGAGAGTTGCTGAGACCGGGCTTACGATGGCGGAGTATTTTCGTGATGTTGAGAAACGTGACGTTCTTCTTTTTATAGACAATATATTCAGGTTCGTTCAGGCGGGTTCGGAGGTTTCGGCGCTTCTTGGGCGCATGCCCTCGGCAGTCGGATACCAGCCTACTCTCGCATCTGACCTCGGAGAGCTTCAGGAGCGTATAGCATCCACGAGAAACGGCTCTGTTACGTCAGTGCAGGCTGTATATGTGCCCGCGGATGACTTTACGGATCCGGCACCTGCGACCACTTTTTCTCACCTTGATGCGACAACCGTGCTCTCCAGAAAAATAGCCGAGCAGGGTATCTATCCTGCGGTAGATCCTCTCGAATCATCATCCCGTATCCTTGAAGCCGATGTGATCGGTGAGGAACACTATAATATCGCAAGACAGGTTCAGCAGATACTTCAAAAATACAAGGATCTCCAGGATATTATAGCGATACTTGGTATGGAGGAGTTGTCTGACGAGGACAAGATCACCGTGTACCGTGCGAGAAAGATACAGAGATTCCTCTCACAGCCGTTCCATGTGGCTGAGAATTTCACCGGAGTACCCGGGGTATTTGTGCCGCTCGCAGAGACTCTTAAAGGCTTCAAAATGATAATAGACGGCGAGCTTGACGATCTGCCGGAGGCTGCATTTTTCAATGTGGGCGTAATTGAAGATGTAAAGAAAAAAGCAAAGGAAATGGAAGTAAGGGGTGCGCATGAACACATTTGATCTAAAGATCGTGGCATGTAACGGGATCTTTTATGAGGGACCGGCAACGATCCTCGTCTTCCCGATGGAGGATGGGGAGATGGCTATACAGGCACATCATGAGCAAATGATGACGATGACGAGCATAGGGACTGTCAGGTTCAAAACACCTGATAATACCACGCATATCGGGATAGTCTCGGACGGGATCCTGACTGTCAAGAAAAACAGGGCAGATCTGATCGTGTATTCTGCGGAAAAGCCGGAGGATATTGATGAATTCAGGGCTCAGGCAGCGGCTGAGAGGGCAAGAGAGCAGCTATCTCACAAACAGAGCCGAATAGAGTACAATATTTCCATGGCATCACTTGCAAGAGCCATGGCAAGACTGTCAGGCAAGGATAAATATGTCAGATAACAGTTATAGCCGTGAAAAGTAAATCAGGATCAATAACAGGTAGAATTCAGGAGGAAACAGATATGGCAATGGATGATGAGATAAAGAAACAGCTTGTGGAGCAGCTTGGAGCTGAGCTCGGTGTAAAGAAGGAGAATAAGGATGCGAGATTTGATTCATCGACAGGAACTCTTTATGCCAATGACCTGAAAAACTACGCAGTTTCTCTGATAGATTCTGATCAGTTTACCAAGGGCAAGGTCTATGAGTGCGGTGATATAGTAAACGGAAGACTGCGTGTTATCAATGATGTGAACCGTCCGTCAAATATCCACCTTGATGATTATGATTTTGAGTTTCACCTGCATGTGGCAAATATGCCCAAATAGAGTGTTCACAAGGAGTAAGAGAAGATATGAGATATAATGATGTTGATTCCGGAGAGCCACTGTTTGCCAGACAAGAGCAGATTTACAAAGAATCGTTACTAAATGAGAAAGAAAAGCATACTATAGCTGATCTTGAGAAGTTACCTGAGGATAGAAGGGTAGAACTGGTAGATGGTGTTTTTTATGATATGGCTGAGCCGTTGATAATACATCAGAATATAGTTGGGGAGATTTTTGCTCAATTCAGAAACCATATTAAAGAAAAAATGGGGAAATGCAGGCCTTATGTAGCGCCGGTAGGAGTGCAGCTTTTTGCAGATGATGACCGTACTCTTGTAGAGCCGGATGTGTTTGTGGTGTGCGATCCGGACAAGCAGAATAATCCCAAAAGAATAATCGGAGGACCGGATCTTGTGGTTGAGGTGCTTTCTCCATCAAATAAAAAGTACGACATGGTCATAAAAAAGCAGATGTATAGTGAGGCAAAAGTCAGAGAGTACTGGATCGTTGATCCTGAAGCGCATTATGTTTTCGTATATGATTTTGAGAACAGTAACATAACCTACATATATACCTTTGATGATCCGATTCCGGTAAAAATATATGATAATGATTTTTCGATTGATCTGACTGAGTTTATGTGATACTTTGCTTCGCAGCACTCTCCTCATGTAGGGAAGTGACTGCTTTCAGCTTGAATCATACATGTAAACACTTATGAATGCAAGCATTCATTGTGTCCACACGTATGATTCAGCCGTGAATAGTTTGTATGTTACTATTCACGGCAGTCCCTCCCTCCATTCGGAGAGTCCGTGCCTTCGGCACTCTATCGCTGCTTCGCAGCACTCTCCTCATGTAGGGAAGTGACTGCTTTCAGCTTGAATCATACATGTAAACACTTATGAATGCAAGCATTCATC
>JAGBOK010000159.1 GCA_017633905.1 Eubacterium sp.
GAACAGGTGAAGCAGCCGTCGGGAGATCACTCCAAGGTGGTCATGAACAAGACCGGCAAAAACTCCGTCGCCATCAAACAGGCTGTCACGACCGCCAAAAACGGCAAGGTCACAATACCAAAGACCGTAAATGCAAACGGCGAAAAGCTGAAGGTCACCGCACTTAAAAAGAACTTCCTGAAGGGCAGCGAGACCAAGCCGAAGAAAATAACGATAAACGCCTCTGACATTACAAAAATAGCCAGAGGAGCGTTCAATAGCATAGCCAAAAAAGCGACTATCGGGATCAAAGCCGGCAAGAAAGACTTTAACAGAATACAAAAACTGATCAAAAACTCCGGCGTCGGCAAGGACGTAAAGATCAAACGGGTGAAGTGATACACTGAAAGTGACACCATGTTCAATATCATTGCTCAAAAGCCTTGCAAGCGCGGGGGTTTTTGTGTTACAATGTTTGAAAAGAAGTCATTGGGAGTGGTAAAAACATACAATTAAACCGAGACGGATGAGGTGTGCCCTATGAGATTAAAAATCGCGTTACTTCAGTTGCTTCCGAACGGAACATTGGAGGGGCAGCTTTCAAAGGGGATGGATGCCTGCATAAAGGCGCGCGATATGGGGGCAGATATAGCCCTGTTTCCTGAAATGTGGAGTGACGGATATGCTTTGCCGCAAGATCGTCAGGAATTGGATGAGTTATCAGTGGATTTGGACGGTGATTTTGTGCAAAATTTCAGAAAACTTGCAGCTGATCTGCAAATGGCAATTGGAATTACGATTCTTGAACGTCACGATCCAAAACCGTTGAATACATTGATCCTATTTGATAGAAAAGGAGAGAAACGGCTCCACTATGCAAAAGTCCATACCTGCGATTTTGATAAAGAGAGGATTCTTTCATCCGGAGAGGATTTTTATGTTGTCGATCTGGATATCGGCAGGGATAAGATAAAAGTTGGGGGCCATGATCTGTTTTGACAGAGAGTTCCCGGAGAGTGCCCGAATTCTCATGCTGAAGGGAGCGGAAGTGATTTTGGCGCCCAATGCATGCCCTATGGAAATCAACAGGTTGTCTGCGCTTCGGACAAGAGCTTATGAGAATATGCTTGCCGTTGCCACTTGTAATTATCCAAAAGGACAGCCGGACTGCAATGGTCATTCTACGGTGTTTGATGGAGTGGCTTGGTTGCGTGATGAGCCCGGATCAAGAGATATGTGTGTTTTGGAATCTCCTGAAGAAGAAGGGATTTATCTTGCGGAAATCGATATGGGTTTACTCAGAGAATACCGTGAAAACGAAATAATGGGAGATAAGTATCGGCATCCGGATAAGTATGAGATATTGCTGGAAGATTGATTCGGCATTTCGTTTTGATGCTGAAGAGAAGTATTATAATCAGTGGAGATAATTAGTATGGGACTAATTGAAGCTTCGAGTAATAATTCTTTTTGGCGCGGTGTTGATTATTATGAACACAATAAAGTATTATCTTGGGGAAAAAGTGCAGATGGCTAATGACAAAGTTCAATTATTTGAAGACCAACCGATAAGGACAGCATGGGTTGAGGATGAGGAAGAATGGTATTTTTCGATTGTGGATGTGGTGAGAGTTTTGACAGAGCAACCTGATACAGATGGAGCAAGAAATTATTGGAAAGTATTGAAAATTAGGCTAAAAGAAGAGGGAAGTCAACTGGTTACAAATTGTAACCAGTTGAAAATGACTGCCCAGGATGGAAAGAAAAGACTGACAGACGTAGCAAATACAGAGCAATTACTTCGCCTGATTCAATCTATTCCATCAAAAAAAGCCGAACCTTTCAAAATGTGGCTGGCGCAGGTGGGCCGTGAGAGAATAGAGGAAGTGATCGACCCTGAGCTGACAATTGAGAGGGCACTTGAAACCTATGCTAAGAAGGGCTATTCAAGGGAGTGGATCAATCAACGTCTTCAGGCAATTCAAGTAAGAAAAGAGCTTACGGATGAGTGGGACAAACGTGGCGTCAAGAAAGGTGTAGAATATGCAATCCTGACAGATGAGATAACGAAAGCCTGGTCCGGGATGACAACGCGACAATACAAGAATCATAAAGGTTTGAAAAAAGAAAACCTCAGGGATAATATGTCCACGTTGGAGTTGGTACTTAATATGTTGGCTGAGGCTACCACTACAGAAATATCAAAACAAAAGCAACCGGAGTCCTTCGAGGAAAACCGAATGGTTGCGATTGAAGGTGGTGAAGCAGCAGGAGAAGCACGGCTGGCGGTGGAAAAGAGAACCGGAAAACCTGTAATTACAAATAAAAATGCAGCCCAACTGCAAGATTTAGTTACCGGTCTCATTGAAACTGTAAATGACAAAGGCGATGTTCAAGAAGAAGAATAAACACCCAAGGATGAACAGTGACAATGATTTTGATTTGTGGATTTGGTAATGGATCTATAGTTGAAATAACTGCGGGAAAAATCTCGCAGTCTTTTAAGTATGCACACGCCCGCACATGGTTATTTGCAGCGATGCTGCACGCGGGCGGCGCAGCGAGTAGGTGGATAAATCCCCCTACTCGATTTAGGTTAAGAAAAACAGATAAGAATCCGATATAATATTCAGATATACATTATTGGCGCATGGAGGCGCGGTGAGGCCCGGGAGGGCAATGTCATTAAGTTTACATTGACAAATTAAGGGAATAACCCCTAAACGAAGCACAAGTGATCAACGTTAAATATCATCGAAAAAGTCTTGCGTGAGCGAGGCTTTTTTGTTACAATAACAATGAAAGTCTTTATGAAGGTGGTAAAAGTGATATGAAAAAAAGAACAAAAAGAATTATGCAGCGGATCATTTCGTTTATGCTGGCGGTGTGCCTGGTAGTGTGCTGTGCACCGGTCACATCTTACGCATTTAAAAATCTCACGCATGTCACTACAGCAAATCTTGTTTTGCTTGAAATGCTGCGGCAAGATGACAAAAAGGTCACGATACATATGCCTTACAGTGATGGTACGGCATACACATATACTGTGCCGGATGAATACTATCAGGCGCTGAAAAAATATCCGGAGGCTTTCCGTGCGGGTGCGATGGGACCTGATTTTTACCCCGACATGCTGACCGGTCAGGGGTATATACATCCGTATGGCAATGATCCTGAAACGCGTCCCGGCGCATGGATCACCCTGCTTTGCAACTCAGTGAACATGATGCCGAAAGGCAGTGACGAACGTAAACGCGCGCTTTCGTTTACGCTTGGTTTCATGTTCCATTACTGCGGGGATATCTTCGCGCATGTTTTGTCAATCAGTTTGCCGGAGGCACATTTCCTTCCGTGACAGATGCCCTTTCTTCTAACAGGGATCTCAATATCATGCTCAGCCATATGTCGGAAGAAACATATATAGATGAAAAAGTGAACTGGGATTTCTACAAAAAGTGCAATATGCTGAATATTGATGCGCCGATAGAGTTCATCTCCGATACAATGCTTTATGACGGCACAAAAAACAACGGCTCCACACCTATTTATGAAAATTACGGCGGTGTTCCCGCAATATATGTATATCTGATAAATCTGCGCAACTATTTATATAAAGAGGCAGAAAGACTGCGCACGACCTGTGAACTCACTCAGGCTGCTGCCGTAATGTATGTGGATCGATGGATAGAGGATCTGGATAATGCTACTGATGCTCTGGTGAGATGCTTCAACAGTATGGCAAACAGAATGGTCACGGAAAAAGACCCCAATATGGTAAGTATCATCACGGGTGAGATCACGACATGGTTCACCACATATGGAAAATATATCACGCCGCTGCCGGATCTTGCCATCGACATCACGGAAGCAGGCGTAAAAGCACTTATCGAAGAGATCATAAAAGGGTTTGATTTTGTAGAGGACACCGATAAACTAAAGTCAGAGCAGATCAAAAGCCTCGCCCTGACGCATATAGGTGTTCCCGGTCTTGATGAAGCGATCAGGAAATACACTACCCGGATGAATGATCCCGAGGTACAGCTTGATTTTTCTCAAAATCCATTCTCACCGGCTGATAAAAATGAAGGGGGCAATTTCAAAGAGTTCAAATCATTTATCTCATCTTTTGAAAATGAGGGAGCGGGATTTAATGCGAAAAGCTACAATGACATCATTAACGGAACAGATGGCGGCGCGCTTGACGATGCTCTTGATTCGGATTTTGAGGCGTTTTACAATGCTATCGTCATGTTCAAGCTGATACTCATAGGTCCGGACAATTTCTCTGATTTTATAAAAAGTGTTGTGGGTGTGGAACAGACGCAGTATCAGAAAAAAACCACCGAGCTCCGGGCAACAAGTCTGAAGCTTGATATCAAGACTGCCGATACATCGACAGCAGGTACGGATGATAATATTTTTGCCGTGGTCTATGACAAATCTAAATCCGAAAGTGAGCCGATTATTAAAAAGCTCCTCGAAAAATCCGGAAAAAATGACTTTGAGATCGGCAGCAGGGACACTTATACCGTTGAACTCGGAGGAGCGGTAAAGCTAAGCAATATCGAGGTAGAAATAAAAAAGGAAGGCACAAGTACAGCAGCTCCGGATTGGGACTGTGAAAGCATTTACATAACTCCGTATCACGCCGGAGCCGCCCTCACCGATCCCATTGGCTTCGGTGGACGCTATGAAATGAAAAACGGTGATACATGGAAGCTTTTCTTTAATGAAGAGCTGAAGCTGAGAACGCAGATTTCCGAGAAATGGAATACACTGCATCCGCTGTCAGCAGAGGTGACTATCGAGACCGGTTCCGGGTTAGGTGACGGTACGGACGATAGTGTGACTTTGGAGATATACAGTGAAGACGTGTTAAAAAAGCGTATTCTGCTGGATAAATATAATTATAATGACTTTGAGATGGGCTGTAAGGATACTTATAATGTGCCATTGGCAGAAAATCTTGCAGATGCGATTCCTCTTGAAAATCTTAATATGAAGATAAATTGCAGCGGGACTACTGACACAGGTGCGTGGAAAATCAAATCCGTTGATATCAGACTGTTCCATGGCGAGATAGAGCTGACTGAAAAAATAAGCCGGGGAGAACAGACTCTAAAAGAATCCACTTGGGATCTGATCATTACCGGTGGTCTGACGAGGAAGGCTTGTTCGGGCACATCCCTTGCTCTCTCTTACGAAACAGAGGTTGACGACGGAATGCTTGATTTTGTGTACAGCCTTGACGGCAGCCACCAGTATGCGAACAGTAATGGTATCCTCTGGGGCAACTCTGACATCCGTGGAGCGGTTTTCTTCAATATCTTCAAGGGCTTTCGCCCCGGTATTGAATATGTCGGGGATAAAAAGGAGATCGTCGAGGGTTATGCGCTCGATATGGACTTCACGCTTGAAGGTATGTGGAACGGTGTCAGTCAAAGCCGCAGAGATCAGGTATATTTCGATCCGGCTACAGCCCCGGACAACGGTGACGATTATCAAAAAATGCCTTCAGTTGGTGGAACCGCAAAGATAAGCTTCATCAATTCAAAAGGCAGCGTTGTATGCTCTGTCGATCAGACAGTCAGTGACGGAAAAATACAGCTAAAAGGCTATATAGAGAATAGCCTGACGCCCGGAACCTACAGCGTCAGGGTTAAATATGAACCGGGCAGCGATCCCATGTACGCAGCTGCCGAGAAAGAGTTTAAAGATAAGCTGACGGTGTATGCTCCTGCCGTAGTAAAGACAGCTCCGATACCCAAAACAGACCTTGTCTTTGAGGGGACGGCACAGGCGCTTGTAGATGCGGGCGTGGCAGAAAACGGAACGATGGTATATGCTGTGGTAAAGGCAGGAGATACGGAACCTTCTGCGGAACTTTATACCACATCCATCCCCACCGCCGTGGGCGCCGGAACCTATGATGTATGGTACATGGTAAAAGGGGATGCGAAACGAAATGACACAAAGCCGCAGAAAACACAGGTGTCTATAGCCAAGGCAGAACATCCTGAACAAAGAATCACTGCAAAGGCTAAGAGCGGAGAAAGCGGATCAGTCGATCTTTCAAAAATGGTTGCGCCCGGAGGTGCGCTCGGGAATGTAACTGTGATATCAGGTTCAGGTATATTGGACGGCACTCCTGCGCTTTCAGGAGAAAAGCTTCCGTTTACATTCAACACCGGTGCTGCTGCCGGTCAAAAAGCAGAGATCGAAGTGGGAGTAAACGGTTGTGCAAATTATAATGATTATTCCATAAAAATAACCTTGGAGGTAACTGATAAGCCTGTTCCTCTGGTCAGTGCATCGTCAATTACCGTGACATACAACGGTGCGCCTGTCGATGCATCAAAGATAAAAGGAACTGCGACAGTATCAGAAAATGGTAAAACTGTCAGCATCTCCGGTTCGTGGACATTTGCGGAAGGACAAAAACTCACGGATGTGAAAGACAGCGGAGGTAAAAAGGTCATTTTTACTCCGAATGATAAAACAACATATGAGACTGTAGAGGTCATGTTGGAGCTTAAAATAAAAAAGGCTGATATATCCGGTGCGCCGACCTTTACAAAGGTGACGGCATCCGGAAAGAAGCTTGGTGACACGAATCTTTCAGTGGGCACACTGTCAATAAAAGACGGAACACTTTCATGGGATGACGGGGCCGACACCGTGATCATTCAGGGCAGGTCTTATGGGTGGACATTTACCCCTGATGATGAAAACTATGCGGTAAAGACCGGCAAGTTCATTCCTTGGGCGAAATCTCAGGGCGGTTCCAGTGGCGGAAGCGGCAGCAGCTCAGGCAGCATCGATTCCGGTACGCCTACAGCATCACCCGCGCCGAGTGAAACTCCTGCACCATCCGCAGCCCCGGAAGCAAGCCCTGCACCATCCACAGCCCCGGAAGCAAGCCCCGCACCATCCGCAGCCCCGGGAACATCATCTGCTCCTACCATAGTAGAGCAGAAAACCGAGACCACGAAAAACCCCGACGGCTCGACCACGACCACCACAACGACCCTCGATTCCGCAGGCACCAAAAAGACAGAATCAGAGACCGTAAGACCTGATGGCACAGTCGAGAAGTCTACAGAGACCATCAAAGCCTACGGAACGACCGAAAAAGTGACAGAATCAGTCAAACCCGATGGTTCATCAGTGATAAAAACAGAGATAGTATCAGCCGACGGCTCGACCGAGAAGATAACGGAAAAGACCAAACCAAACGGCTCATCTGAAAAAGTAACAGACATAGAAAAAGCGAACGGCGCCACCATCCATGAGGAAGTAAAGACTACCGCTAAGGGGAAGGAAACCTCTCAGAAGATTGAAACCTCCGCGTCCGGCAGCGTAAAGATAACCGAACAGGTGAAGCAGCCGTCGGGGGATCA
>JAGBOK010000160.1 GCA_017633905.1 Eubacterium sp.
AAATAATCATCTTCTAATAACTGTCCAAAACTCATTTCTTCTGACATGCCTTAAAAACCTCCTGAATTAAAGTATTTGGGGTCGAAGCCCCTGCGGTAATGCCAAGGCTTGCAGCTCCGGAAAGGTCTATGTCCCCAACGGAATCCGCATTTTGTATGAAAAAAGTGTTTTCACACCTTTCCTTGCAAATATCATATAGCTTTCGTGAGTTTGAGCTCATCTGTGATCCAATCACGATCATTGCATCCGACTCCTCTGAAAGAGCCGCTGCTTCCTCTTGTCTGTGAAGCGTTGCATGGCAAATCGTGTCCACAACATTTATATCATACTCTTTTTTTTCAAAAATTTCAACATAATCTTGAAATTTTTTGTAATTTAATGTTGTTTGAGCCACAACACATACGGTTTTATGTGGGTTTTCGGGAACAAATGCCTCTGCTTCATCCGGGGTCTCAATGACTGTTCCTCCCGTTTTTGACCACCCGAGTATCCCGATGACCTCCGGATGATCAGCCTGACCGAGTATCACGATCTCATTGCCGGCTTCGGAAGCTTCTTCCACTGTTTTATGGATCTTTGAGACAAAAGGGCATGTAGAATCTATATAGGATATCCCCTTTTTTTCGAGCTTTTCAAAAATCTCCTTTGGAACGCCGTGAGATCTGATGACTACCGTAGTGCCCGGATCAGCGTCATCTATGCTGTCAATACTGCACACCCCGAGCTCTTCAAGCTCTTTTACGACCTGCTCATTGTGAATGATGGGACCAAGAGTAACGATCTTGCCGTATTTTCCATCGGATATAAGCTTATGAACGGATGTTACCGCGTTCTTTACTCCAAAGCAAAAGCCCGAATGCTCAGCTATTTTTATGTCCATCATATATTTCCTCAATTTTTTTTACGACATCCTCTATAGTCATATCGGAGGTGTCTACATAAACGGCATCCTCTGCCTGTTTGAGCGGTGACTCCTTTCTGTTCATATCCTGCTCGTCTCTAAGCCTGATATCCTCCTCTATTTCCGTTATGTTTACGGTCTGCCCCTTTTCTGTAAGCTCATCAAAACGCCTTTTTGCCCTCACTTCGACACTTGCGGTAAGATAGATCTTGCAGGACGCATCCGGAAGGACGACGGTACCGATATCCCTGCCGTCCATGACGACCTCCTGTTCATTTGCCATGGCTCTCTGGAGAGATACCAACCGTTCCCTGACCTTTTTATATCTTGCGACCTTTGATGCGGCGTTTCCTATATTTTCATTTCTTATCTTATCAGACACATCCTGATCGCCGAGCATAACATGCTGTGTGTCATCCCTGTAGACGATGCTTATGGGAATGTCCGCTACTTTATCAGACACTTTCTGCTCATCATCAGGGTCTATTCCCTCTTCGATACAGGCGAGAGCCATGGTTCTGTACATCGCCCCCGTATCCACATAGACTATACCCTTGTTTTTTGCAACCATTTTTGCTATCGTGCTTTTGCCTGCCCCTGCAGGTCCGTCAATCGCTATCGCTTTCAATTCTACCTCCGTATCTTTTAGCTGCGCTCATACCTGCCGTATGACCTGTCGACCATGCTATCTGCAAATTGTAACCTCCGGTCAGCGCATCAACATCCATGACCTCTCCCGCAAAAAATAGTCCTTCACAAAGCCTGCTCTCCATGGTGTGCGGATCGATCTCCCTGACATTTACACCGCCCCTTGTGATGATCGCCTCACTAAAGCTTCTGAGGGAACGAAGCCTGATCGTAAACTCCTTCATCTGCAGTATCAGAGACTGCCTGTTTTTTTTTGTAAGGTCTAAGCATCTGAGTCCGCCGTCAAGCCCTGCCCTGTCAAGTACGACCGGTATCATGCTTGCGGGAAGCAGACGTCTGAGCATGTTTGAAACGGATCTGGCAGGTGTCTGTCCGATCTCTCTGAGCAGTCTGTTGTCAAGCTCTTTGTTATCGAGTGCGGGCTTTATATCAAGCTTTAGTATCAGACGCGAGTCCTCCAACCTGTCTCCTATAATGGAAGATGCCGAGAGGATCACGGGACCCGATACCCCAAAATGCGTAAACAGCAGCTCCCCAAAGCCCGAATACAGTTTTTTGGGCTTGCTTTCGGCTCCATCCCATATGGTCTGTGAGACATTATTAAGGGTCAGTCCCTGCATGGAAAAAATATCCTCATCAAAGGTATTCATACCGGTCAGCCCGGGACGAAGCGCGGTTATTGTATGCGAGCACTCCTCCGCAAAACGGTATCCGTCTCCCGTAGAGCCTGTGGATGGATAGCTGATCCCCCCGGTCGCTATTATGACGGCTTTTGAAAAAAGATTCTCGCCGTTTTCAAGTATTACGCCGCACGCTTTTTTTCTGACGGGAACATCAGAGGTCCCTTCGGTGATGACTGAACTAACCCTTGTGTTAAGAAGTATCCTGATATTCTCTTTCTTGCATACATTGTTAAGAGTTTTTATAACATCAGACGATTTATCGGAATTTGGAAACATCCTGCCGCCTCGTTCCTCTTTGACTCTGAGTCCGTTTCCCTCAAACCATTCTGTCACATCGTGGTTAGTAAACCCGTATATACATGAATAAAGGAACTTTGCATTGGTCACAACCTGTGGGAAGACATCCTCCGTGTCACAGGAATTTGTGAAATTGCATCGTCCCTTTCCGGTAATATAAAGCTTCTTGCCTGTTTTTTCATTTTTCTCTATAAGAATAACGTTTGCTCCGGCTCTTGCAGCAGAAATGGCAGCCATAAGCCCTGCCGCTCCTGCGCCTATCACGATCACATCATCTGGAGGCATATATCTCATCCTCTCCCATTTCGAGATTTTCGCTGGAATACGCTCCCTTGTCCGTCCTGAATATGACTGAATGACATCCCTCGACATTGTCAAGTATACTGTTTGCAAAACAGTCAAGGATAAGTGTCTCCATCTCCGCGTCACAGCCTGTAACGGGCTTTGCCGTCGAATCAAAAACTATGATGGCACTATCCTTCTCCTGACTGACACCTGATACTTTGATCTGGTCGTCTTCAAGATTGTTCAGCACAAGCTCTGTAATATAGCTGAGCGAATCATCATCCTCGTTTTTCCTGACTCTCGAAGGAAGGATAGACATAGTGGCAGGATCGATCGTAAACACCGTGATAGTCTCGATCCTTGGTGTCGGAAGCGGTGTCTGCACGGCACTCTCTGTCGGCTCCTCCCGTAACTCCTCTGTGGTATCCCCTGATCCGCATGAGATCATGATAACAGCGATCAGGCATATACATACAGCTCTGAGAGCTTTTTTTACAACAGCCAAAATATCACCTCGCAAACCTTTACATTTCTACAATTAGCTATTGTAATATTATTTTTTGTCACTTTATTGACAGGAGCCCCGTGTGATCATTTATAATATGAGCGTTTACTCGATATCCTTCATAACGTCTTTGTTTCTGTAGATATAATCCGCAAGGGATACCACTGTTAGTATCAGTGCCGCATAGATAAAAAACTTGTCTATCGTCCTGAAAACAGGGGCTTCAAAGTGAAAGATAAGCAGCAATGACATCACCATCTGGACAAAGGTCTTGACCTTGCCCCACCAGCTTGCAGAAATTGTGACTCCTTTTTCCGCGGCAACAAGTCTGAAGCCTGATATTATGAACTCGCGGCTTATAATGACGATAACGACCCATGCAGGCATCTCCGGGTTGTCATCGGCGAGAAAGCACACCAGAGCAGCGCAAACAAGCAGCTTGTCCGCCAGTGGATCCATAAATTTTCCAAAGGTGGTTATCATGTTGTATTTTCTCGCAAGATACCCGTCAAAAAAATCCGTTACGCATGCGGCTATAAAAATGCAGCCTGCTACTATATCCTGATTGGGAAACCACTCGGGAAAACTCCCCAGCATTACTATCACGAATACCGGTATCATTATAACTCTTAGTATTGTAAGCGAATTAGGCAGATTCAAATGTTTCTCCTTTCCGGGTGGTTCCATACAGATCATACCCTTTTGCTTTGGTTATTTTGACCCGTACCATATTGCCGGTCATATATTCATCGTCTGATTCAAAAAAAAAAAGTCAGTCAATATCCGGAGCATCCCTGTAGCTCCTGCCGACATAGCAGTCATCCTCTCTCAGATACCCTTCAACCATGATATTTAGTGTTTTGCCCGTCATCTGTTTGTTTTTTTCAAATACTATCTTTTCTGAAGTCGCCATCAGCTCATCAGCTCTTTGCTTTCTTGTGTCAGGATCAATACGGTCTTCAAATAATGCAGCCGGTGTTCCCTCCTCCTCGGAATACGGGAATACTCCGAGCCTGTCAAAGCCTGTCTCTTTTATATATTTAAGATTTGTTTGGTGCGCTTTTATGGTCTCTCCGGGAAAACCGCTGATAAGTGTTGTTCTTAATGCTGCATCAGGCATCAGCGAGCGTATCATTTTTATCTTGTCAACAAGCTCCTGCCTGCTCGTGCGCCTTCCCATCCTCTTTAGGATATCGTCATCAAAATGCTGGATGGGGATATCAAGATAATGGCATATCTTTGGTTCACTGACCATCGTTTCTATCAGATCTGACGTTATCTCCTCAGGATAACAATACATGAGTCTTATCCACTCGATCCCGTCTACCTCGCACAGTTTTTTCAAAAGCATTGGCAGCCTTTTTTCTCCGTACAGATCTATCCCGTACAAGGTCGTCTCCTGAGCTACCAGGATAAGCTCCTTTGTGCCGTCTTTCGCAAGCATCGAGGCTTCACTGACAAGCTCCTCCATGGGCACCGAGACATAAGGTCCTCTCATCATTGGTATGGCGCAGTAGCTGCAGTGCTTGTCACAGCCCTCCGCTATCTTTAAGTATCTGTGGGCAAAAGGACCTGATCTGACGCGTTTTATGATCCCTCTCGGAATATAGCCCTTGTCCATAAATATCTCAGGCTTTGATCCTGAGAGCACACCGCTTACGGCTTCCCATATGGAACCGTATGCATTGGTGCCGACTATGGCATCTACCTCAGGTATTTCTTTTCTTATCTCATCAGAGTATCTTTCCGAAAGACAGCCGGTCACTATCAGAGCCCTGCAGCGACCCTCCTGCTTCATGGCGGAAAGCTCCAGGATCGTCTCTATACTCTCTTTTTTCGCGTCAAGTATAAAGCCGCATGTATTGACAATGATGATATCCGCTTCGTACTCATCATCCGTAAATACGATATTATTCTCATCAAGAAGCGACATCATTTTCTCGGAGTCCACGAGATTTTTATCACAGCCAAGTGAAGCAAAATAGCATTTATATTCCAAGTTCTCCTCCATCGACCACATTTTTCATAAGCATTGCTATCGTCATCGGACCTACTCCGCCGGGAACGGGGGTTATCAAAGATGCTTTTTCCTTTGCCGAATCATAATCAACATCACCGCACAGCTTTCCGTTTTCCATGCGATGGATACCGACATCTATAACAACCGCGCCCTCTTTGATGTATGACGCATCTATCATCTTGGGCTTTCCTACCGCAACTATCAGTATATCAGCTCTTTGACATACCTCTCTAAGATCTTTGGTATGTGAGTGACAGACAGTGACGGTGGCATTCTCACGCAGCATCAAAAGTGCCATCGGCTTGCCGACGATGTTGCTCCTTCCGATAACGACACATGACTTTCCGTCTATTGTGACGCCGGAGCGCTTCAAAAGCTCAATGATACCGGCAGGAGTACATGAAACATAGCCCGGCTGTCCGATGCTGAGCCGTCCCACATTCTCCGGATGAAAGCCGTCTACGTCCTTGTCGGGAGAAATGGCTCTGATTATCCTGTCCTCATTGATATGCTTCGGGAGCGGGAGCTGCACAAGTATCCCGTTGATCTCATCATCTGCATTCAGATCAGCTATCAGGGACAGAAGCTTTTCCTCCGAAGTGTCCTCCGGCAGCTCATAGGAAACCGATCTTACACCTACAAATTCGCAAGCCTTCTTTTTGTTCCCGACATAAACCGCTGATGCCGGATCATCTCCGACAAGGACGACCGCGAGGCATCTTTTCAAGCCTTCCTTTTCTACCTTCTGCCTGCATTCATCCTTTATCATATTAGAAATTACCTTACCGTCTATGATCTCACTCATGATCTCTCCTTATCTATTCAATATAAGCTATCTTGTCACGAATGCTCTGCATGTGGATGTCAGTCCTGTTGATAACATCAGCGCAGGCTCTGAGCTCCCATACGATGTTTTCAGCATCCTTTACATTTTTTTTGTACTTAACGGAGTGTTCAAGACTCGCCCAAAAGTCCATGGCTATCGTTCTGATCTGAATCTCAACGCGGACTCTTTCCTTGCCGTTTGAGAAAAAAACAGGAACCTCAACGATAAGATGCAGACTTCTGTAGCCGTTTTTCTTTGGTTTTTTGATATAATCCTTGGTCTTAACTATCGTGACATCATCCTGTGCTTCAAGCATGCTCGCTATCTGGTAAATATCATCCAAAAAGGCGCAGATCACACGGACACCGGCGACATCATTTAGGTTTTCCCTGACAGAGGATACGCTGAGCGGCATCTCTTTTTTCTTCAGCTTGTTGGCAATGCTTTCCGCAGTCTTGATCCTCGTTTCTATGAATTCGATGGGATTTCTGTTCCTCGTCAATGAAAGCTCGTCATTTAAGACCTGAAGCTTTGTCTTTACCTCTCTGATTGCTCCGCTGTACATCATCATCATATACGAGAATTCTCCGACAGAGCCCTCAAACATGTTGTTTAGATCCTCGGGAACCATCGAATAATCCTGATGCGCCATCATAAACTGATCGCTCATGGTCATACTACTCACTTTCTGTTGTAATTAATGAGACATCCTTTCATGATGATCTCACGTTCATTGTCAGTCAGGGCACCAAGCTTAAGCGTTATCTCTTTGACGGTATCGCCCACGATATAAGCCGTGATCTGATCTTTTTTCTCTTCAATCGCTTTTTTGATATCCTTTACAAAAATATAATCATCCTTTTCAAACTCAGGCTCTCCATCAAGCGTAAACGGAAGCATTCCCCAGTTGATGAGGTTTGATCTGTATCTCTTGGTCGCATATTCATTTGCTATATTTGCAAGTCCTCCAAGAACTCTCTGGCAGCTTGCAGCCTGTTCTCTCGCGGATCCGTCACCGGGCTTTCTTGCAAATATAACGGAACCGACCGCGGTATCAGCGGGCGCGGCATCCGTGATATCCTTTAGCTTCTCATATATTGCTTTTAACCTCGGCTCAGCGGTAAATACATCACTGCCTGCGATCCTTGCTTCCTCGATGCTCCTGACCTCTTTTGCCTTGCCCACATAGGCGGGATCCTTTCTTGAAAGCGTAAACTCGGCAAGTCCGAGGGGGTTGGAGCGGTATGATGAGGTCTCGCCTGACGGTATCAGCTCATCAGTGGTCGTTACCGGGTCAAATATCATCGAAACGACCTTAAGAAGTACATTGTCTGTCAACGGATACATCCTTGGCCAGTCAACTATATTCGGTCCGAATACGATCTCTGTATCAGGTTCAGCCTTTCCGACTCCGTTGTAGACCCTGTTCTCATATATTGTCTTGTCAAAGAAATATTTAGGTTTGGAAAAATCCGCATCGACTTCAGTTGCAGGAGTGAGATAACCCCTGTTCGCAGCCGTTGCAGCGATCGACCTCGCGTCCATAAGCGCGACTGACGCGATCTGACCATTTGTTACCTTGGAGCCCTCCCTGTTCGGGAAGTTTCTCGTTGAGTGACGTATGCTCAATCCGTTGTTTGCCGGAACATCACCGGCTCCGAAGCAAGGTCCGCAAAAAGCAGTCCTAACGGTGGCACCCGCCGAGATAAAGTCAGCGATCTTTCCATTCTTTACAAGCTCCATCATGATCGGCTGGCTTGCGGGATAAACGCTCAGAGAAAACTCATCTGCTCCTATGTATTTGCCCTTCAAAATATCAGCGGCATCACACAGATTCTCAAATCCTCCTCCGGCGCATCCTGCGATCACGCCCTGATCTACATAGATCCTGCCATCCCTTATCTTGTCGGTCAGCTTGTATTCGATATCATTGTTATCAAGGCTGACGG
>JAGBOK010000161.1 GCA_017633905.1 Eubacterium sp.
CAAGCTCCATCTTGGAGTGGTTGTGAAGCGCAACTATTATCTCACCCCTGTAATCCGAATCTATAACACCGACCTTGTTTGCCGGCGCCAGACCTTTTTTGCAGGCAAGTCCGCTGCGCGCATATATGAGTCCTACGCATCCCTCCGGTATTTCCATCGCGAGACCCGTATGTATGAACCGTGTTTCTCCCGGTTCGATAACAACTGCCGTATCCATGCATGCATACAGATCTGCTCCTGCCGAAAACGGAGTTCCGTACTTGGGTGTAACTGCCTTGGGGTTTAACTTTTTGAACCATATCTTTACCGTTTCCATTGTATCCCTCCTGTTTTAGGATATGATCTTGAATTTTGCATAGATAATATATTATCACAAACTTTCTGATTTGACAACAAAAAGTTAGACAGAAGACAGTATCAGACCTTTTCTCCCTCCCAGTGGATGATCTCGCCTGCCTCTATGGACTTTTTGACATCTATGATACGCTGGTTATCCGAGCCCCTGAAGTTTACCTTCAGATTCTTTCTCGCGAGAATAAACTCCCCGTCTACAAGAATATCTATATAGGACATTATCTCTTTGCTTATCTCGCTTTCCTCACACATACGCCCCATAATATCTTCATAGAGGTATCCGGAATACATCCAGATATTTTTCTCGGGGTAGGTATCATGTACCTTCCTCAAAAGCGGCAATATGCCTTTCTGGTTCTGCGGCTCCATCGGCTCTCCGCCAAGCAGCGACAGCCCGGCTACATATCCGGGCTTTAAATATTCGATTATCCTGTCTATATCATCATCGGTAAAGGGCTTTCCGTAATTAAAGTCCCATGCTTCCCTGTTAAAGCAGCCCTCACAACCGTGTGTACAGCCGCTCACAAATAAAGATACCCTGACTCCGATACCGTTTGCCACATCATATTGTTTAATATCTGCATAATTCATCTGTATTCACCTGCTTTTATTATTTGATCTGCGAATCGGGCAGGGAGATGTGATATCACCTACCCGTCCGCGGGGCTGCGTGTTGCGAAACAGCGTATTCATAACGCAGCCCCTGCGATAAAAAACAGCCTGCCTGTAATCAGGCAGGCTGTATATCCACATGCTCGTTTGCTCAAATGTGCAAAACTCTTGCTCCTATCTCTTTTGTCTTGCCGACATTCCAGAAATTCTCTCCGAGATATCCGCATGTTCTGCGCGTCACATTCATCTTGTCATGATCGGTGTTGCCGCAATTAGGACATTCCCACTCATTATCCTCATTGATAATGATCTCACCGTCAAACTCGCACACATGACAAAAATCAGATTTGGTATTGAACTCTGCATACATGATATTGTCATATATGTACTTTACAAGCTCCTCAAGCGCAGGGATGTTGTTCTGCATATTCGGGATCTCAACGTAGGAAATGCAGCCCCCGCGGGAAATGTTCTGGAACTTTGCCTCAAACGCGAACTTATCGAAAGCATCGATCTTCTCGCGGACATCCACATGGTAAGAGTTTGTATAATAACCCTTGTCCGTGACATCCTTGATCTCGCCGAATCTTTTTCTGTCTATCTCCGCGAATCTGTAGCAAAGGCTCTCTGCCGGAGTTCCATAGAGCGCAAATCCGATATTGGTCTCAGCCTTCCATGTATCTGTTGCGGAGCGCAGACGGTTCATAAGCTTCATGGCAAACTCCTCGCCCTCAGGCTCCGTCTGACTCTGTCCCGTCATGAGCTTGGTTACCTCATACAGACCTATATATCCAAGACTGATAGTGGAATAACCGCCGTGAAGCAAAGGATCGATCGACTCACCGGGCTGCAGTCTTGCGATAGCCCCGTACTGCCAGTGAATAGGACTCACATCTGATGTGACCTTTTCAAGAGCACGATGTCTGCACATAAGCGCTTCAAAACAAAGTGAAAGGCGATCCTCCAAAATCTCCCAGAACTTCTCCATATTGCCCTCGGCAAGAATCCCTATCTGCGGAAGATTCAAGGATACGACTCCCTGATTGAAACGACCCTCGAACTGGTACTCTCCCTTTTCATTCTTCCACGGGGAAAGAAATGAACGGCATCCCATCGGTGAAAATACGTTTCCATCCTCTATCTCTCTCATTTTCTTGGCAGAGATATAGTCCGGATACATTCTCTTGGCTGAACACTCAACGGCAAGCTTGGTGATGTAGTCATACTTTCCGCCTGACAGATTGTTGTGCTCATCAAGAACATACACAAGCTTCGGAAAAGCCGGTGTTACATAGACACCCTTTTTATTCTTGATACCCTCAAGGCGCTGGCGAAGGATCTCCTCAATGATCATCGCATTCTCCTCGATGTATTCGTCATCCTTTCTCAGGCACATAAAAAGAGTGACAAACGGCGACTGTCCATTGGTCGTCATAAGTGTATTTATCTGGTACTGTATCGTCTGGACTCCTGAGCGAAGCTCATCCCTCACTCTCTCCTTGACCATCTGCTCGATAGTCTCCGCATCCACGAAATCAGCAAACTTCTTCATATAGCGCGCACGGAACTTGTCTGCGCTCTTTCTGAGATACTTGCCAAGATGAATGGTATCAACGGACTGTCCGCCGTACTGTGAGCTTGCAACCGCCGCTATCACCTGCGTAGTAACGGTACATGCGACCTGAAAGCTCTTGGGTGATTCAATAAGCTTTCCGTTCATGACTGTTCCGTTGTCAAGAATATCTCCTATATTGATAAGGCAGCAGTTGAAGATGGGCTGAATAAAATAATCCATATCATGGAAATGTATAGCTCCCTCCTCATGTGCCCTGGTGATCTTCTCCGGAAGAAGGACTCTCTTGGTAAGATCCTTGGAAACCTCTCCTGCGATCAGATCACGCTGCGTGCTTGCCACATATGCGTTTTTGTTTGAATTCTCCTCCATAACATCCTTGTTGGAGTTCTGGATCAGACTCATGATCGAGTCATCGGTAGTATTTGCCTTGCGCACGAGTTCTCTCGTATAACGGTATATGATGTATTTCTTTGCCAGCTCAAACTTGCCCGCCGCCATCAGCTTCTGTTCGATTACGTCCTGGATGTCCTCAACCTGCATCCTGTCCCTCTTCATCCCCTCGATCCCGGCAATGATACCGTCAATGGCATCATCACTGACCTTCTCAAAGGTATCGACCTCCGCATTCGCCTTGCGGATGGCAACCAGGATCTTGTTGCGGTCATACTCAACGGTTCGCCCGTCTCTCTTGATAACCTTCACTTTTTACAACTCCTTTCGACCACAGCACCACATATACTACTATGTTGGTGTTACCTTTTGTTGATCTGATCTCCATACTCAGATCGTACACTATTGTTACATACTTTTCATAAAATTCGGGATTCTACTGTTGTATCCCTCTCCGCTCATCACCCTCTGTCTTCCCATGACCGGCCATTTTTTTCACCGGTAACATTAGCTGACACTGTGGTGGCTGACTGTTGCTTATTATATCACTCTGTTCTTTGGATGTCAAGGAAAAACACAAGATATTGTGGTTAGATGTATATTTCTTCTAAATATGCATATTTATATAGTTCTACTGATGTCGACTCTTCTCTGTTCCGATACGTTTTTCAAAAAAAAGAGACACCATATATTCCGGTGTCTCTTTTTTGTAACACAATATGTACGGAGTGACAGACGTAAACATAACTGCCTGTCAGACATCAGCCACGCTCTCATATATTTTGGTAACATCTTCTTTGGAGAGCTTCACATAATTACCCTCTGTTTCACTGCCGGCAAAAAGCTTGTCGACCATCTTCGGGATATCTTCTTTTCTCGCTCCGATCTCGGAGAATTTCGACGGCATTCCTATCTGCTTTAAAAATCCCTCAAATCTCTCTATGCCTATCATGGCTGTCTCGATAGGGTTGATCATATCGAGCGGCACGCCCCAGACCTCCGTAGCAAACGGAACAAACTTCTCAGGATGCCTCTCCATGACATATCTCATCCATGCCGGAACGATCACTGCAAGTCCCGCTCCGTGCGTCACATCATACAGTGCCGAAAGTTCATGCTCCATGTGATGGGATCCCCAGTCCTGCTCTCTTCCTACACCGCATATATTATTGTGAGCTATCATACCTGCCCACATGATATTTGCTCTCGCGCCATAGTTGTCCGGATCCCTGAGTACCCTCGGTGTCTCATATATTATGGTCTTCATCACTGACTCACAAAGTCTGTCGGTAATCACAACCTCCGGAGTATTTGAGAAATATCTCTCACATACATGTATAAAAATATCCGTTGCTCCGGCAGCCGTCTGATACGGAGGAAGCGTAAGAGTAAATTCCGGATTCATGACAGAAAACTTCGGACGGATATGATCACTTCTTGCTCCTTTTTTCTTTCCCGTCTCCTCATCAGTTATCACGGCGTTTGGGGAGCCTTCCGATCCCGCAGCCGCGATAGTGAGCACGGTGCCTACCGGAAGAGCGTCTTCTATCTTTGCCTTTCCTCTGTAGAAATCAATAAAATCTCCATCATATTTTACTCCGGCAGCAATTGCCTTCGCAGAGTCTATGACTGATCCGCCGCCGACTGCCAGAATCAGATCCACACCTTCACTGCGGGCAATATCAATACCCTCCCGCACAAGAGAGCTTCTCGGATTTGGAACCACACCGCCAAGCTCAGTAAACTTTATGTCTGCCGATGTCAGCGCAGCGATCACCTTGCCGTAGACTCCGTTCTTTTTGATAGAGCCTCCGCCGTAGTGAAGAAGTACCTTGGAACCTCCGAACCGTCTTATGAGCTCTCCTGTTTTTTTCTCTGCTTCTCTTCCAAATTCAAAATAAGTCGGTGAATAAAAACTAAAATTATCCATGATATCTCCTTGCTGACTTCAATTATTTCGGCATGCGTATCGATTGCCTGTCTGACCATTTTCCATAGTATTTTTTATTTCCGAATTTCTGGAACGGTCTGATCCTTACGGTATATTTTTTCCCGTTTTTCAGTTTCTTTAATACACATACCGGGTCATATACATCATTAAGCTTTTTGACTTTCTTTTCACTGCCTGTTTTGTATTCGATCTCAAATCCCAGCCCCTGCTGCCAGTCTATTTTTGATGATATTACAAATTTGACTTTAAGTTTGTTGTTTTTCAGGGCTTTGAGCTTTTTGACCTTGCCATTCAGTGAGGTGATGAGCTGTATCGGATTCTTGCCGGATTTGAGTCCCTCATGCCAGTCATATGTATTTTCGGTCAAATTTGTTTTGTAGGAAACAAGCTTGTATGTATCACTATTATTCAAATCAGCCGCGCTTACCACACAGGTTCCGTCATACGCAAGCACTCCGCCTGCATTTTTTATCTTCTTATCATCGATCGGAAGATACATCATGTCTACAAATTGTTTGTCCGCAAGATCTCCATGAACACAGATCAGATTGCCTCCTGTAGCATACTCCTCAAACTCATAGACTGAAAATTCACACTCATAATTTCCGTCACTGTTTTTATTTACGGATTTGATCAGGGTGAACAGTCCGCTGGATTCACCGTCACCTAACATAATATAAAACTTCCCGTCGTGATAGAATTCACCCCAGGTATTATATCCTGTCGGTTCATCCTTTCCGATAGTTCTTCCAAAAAATCTCTCACTCACCTTGTTCACATCAGACAGTGTTGCATATTCATATGCTCTCCAGCTACCGTGAACATTGTTGTATGAACGGAAAAAGCTCCACAGGGTGTGCCAGTCAGAGTCACTGTTATATGAAAAACCATAATTATACTCATCAAAATAGTTTATAAATGAGTTGATCTGATATCTCTGTTCCTTTGTCAGGTCAGTACTCAGCCTGACCGCCGCAGCAGTGACGGGAACCGGTGATGCCGAGGCTTTAGGTACTATCGTAGCCTGCGGGATCTGTGTTATCTGAACCTCCGGTGTCGGTGTCGGAGACACGGACGGCAAGGGTGATGACAATCCCTCGATCTGATCGAGAGCACCCGGAAATTCCGGAGTCGGAAACTCTGACGGATTGGGCGATGTCCATTTTGCCCATGAATTCTGATATGAAACAATATAATTGTTCAGATTGTTCCTAAACGGATCCGAAAGCATATACGATGCAGTGTATAACGCACACCCCGCCTCGCTTGAATCGGTACTGATCACACCTATTGCTTTGGGAGCAGCCGTATCAACGGAAAAGCTGTTCTTGACAGCGGCACCTGCAGACACCTTGCCTGCGACCCCGCCTCTGATTGCTCCGCCAGTTATGCTTCCGGTATTGATACAATTCTCAACACTGCCGCTCTCTGCTTCCCCTACGACTCCGCCTGCCGATTCCAGAGCATCCAGCACAGACACGGCTGACATATTGCATGAATTAGCCACGAGTCCGCAGCTATATGCAGCTACTCCTCCTGCCTGTGAAGCCGAGGTGGGATTTTCTGATCTTTTGATGGTATTACCCGATGAAACACAATTTATTACGGAACCTATGTTAAAATATGTTATTCCTCCGACTCCCGATGATGCCAAAAGAGTAGAATCTGCGATCACACAATTGGTAATGGTCCCGTAATTGATACCTACTATACCGCCGATATATCTGTCCTGTATGAAAGCCTTGCTCACCCTAAGATTCTTTATAATTCCTGAGTTTGCAGTCCGAGCAAATATACCCATACCTTTCTCTGTCATGCTGATCCCGGATATCGTGTGTCCCATGCCGTCAAAGGTTCCGGAAAACTCATGTGTCTCATCGATCCCGACGCATTCAAACGGGATGGCTGAGCCCGAATAATCAAGATCCGTTCCAAGGACGACTGTCTTTCCTGCAAATGAATTCCCGTTTGCTACTTTTTTGGAAAAACCATCCATATCCTGAACGCTCATAATAATAAGCTCAGGCTTTACGGTGGCGGCAGATGACGGCTTGACATACGCGACCTTCCCGACAACCGAAAAAAGCAGAACAAATGAAACATACAGCGCTACGACCTTTCTCTTGAATGTTTTCATGAACACATCCTCCTTTTCTTACAGTTAAAATATCCAGCTTAGTGCAGCATCCGAAATAGAGATGATAGTTTTAATGTAAACCATGATTGAAACACTACACTAAAAATGTCTGACTACTTCAAATCTTTCTACAGTACAACCTTTCTCATCCCCGGACAACCCTGCTTTTCGCTTTGCTATTGAGAGCTGTTCCTCCACGGTATCAACTCCGTCAAGATCAGGCAAAAGCAGTCCCCTTCTCATACCTTTAGTTACTATTACTCCATATCTTTTCGGATCAAGCTGATCAACAGAGCTGATTTCTTCCGCATCAGAGAGAATATCCACTGAGATCTCAAGCCTGTCAAGCTCATCCTCTTCTATGGGGTCAAATCTCGGATCCCTCACGGATGCGCTGATGGCATTTTCTATGATCTCATCAGCGACCCTGTCCTTTGTAGCTGAGATCGTTCCGATACACCCTCTGAGACGTCCCTCCTTGTGTATGGAAACAAATGCTCCGGCATGCTTATCCTCCAGCTCGCTTATCGCTTTTTCATCCGATCTGCGCCTTGAACTGCCCGTATCACTCCCACTTTCCGTGCCTGTTCCGTCCGTTGCACTGACTTCCAAGCCCCGCAGGATATCATCCTTCACATCGAACCAGTTGATCTGCTTTCCTGTTCTGATATAAGACTCTATGGTTCTCCTCGCGAGTCTTACATAAATATCTTCTTTTTCTCTTATCGCCTGTCTTCGCGCATCCTCTCCTGCCTGCCACTTGTCTAAAAATGCTCTGTCATCCGACTCGCCGGTAACATGATATGTACAGATGCCGTAACCGACTCCTGTCACATCCTGGTGAGAAAGCTTTTCTATGCTTATATTTTTTTTGTCAAGAGCACCGGCAAGCATTACGAACGACCTGTGACCGCACTCGGCAGCCCTGTCACATAATGTCTCATCAAAATCCATCAGTTCGTCAAACGCGCCTCTGCCCATAACATCCATGATCCTGTCATCATACACGGGACCTGAAGGATCAAATCCATACGGACCATCTTCCTTAAGCTTGTGAGAAAGATCTCCGCTCCCGATATACACGGTCCTTCTGTCCAGCTCGTCCGCAACCCTTTGGCACAGCATTCCCATCCTATAGTGCTCCGGCAGTGAAAAACCCGACAGACCGATCCTTACCAGCTTGAAGTCCGTATATTTTTTCATTATAAAATAAAGCGGCACCATAGTTCCGTGGTCAAGCCTTTTATCCCTCTCTCCGAGGATCCCGGCATCAATATCATTTACGGCAGCGTGGTTAGCCCACTGTATGGCAAAGCGCTCATCATAGTCAACATCAAAGCTGACTTTCGGTGCCCCAAACGCACCAAAATCACCTGATGCATGTGCTCCCGGTGAAATATGAAAATAATCAGCATACATAACGGAATGCGGAGATGAAATGACTATTGTCTCGGGGCGCAGCTCAGCGATCTCATCCGCAACCTTTTCATATGCCATAGTGGTTTCTGTTATAAC
>JAGBOK010000162.1 GCA_017633905.1 Eubacterium sp.
GGATCAGAAAAGAGGATATGGAGAAGCTGTTCAAGCCTTTTGAAAGACTTGATGAGAAGAAAAACAGAAATATCCAGGGAACCGGACTCGGACTTGATATAGCCAGACAGATGATAGAAATGATGGGCGGCGAGCTTCACTGCGACAGCGAGTATGGCAAGGGGTCGGAATTTTTCTTTACCATACCGCAAAACGTGATAAAGGATAAGCCTATCGGTCATGACTGGAAAGCACAGGTCAGACACGGAGAAGGAGGGATCGATCCGTCGATGCCGCTGTTTGTGGCACCGGAGGCAAAAGTCCTCGTGGTGGATGACAATGACATGAATCTTGCGGTAGCGAGGGGACTGCTCAAACGGTCAATGGTTCAGGTAAGCACTGCCACGGGAGGCAGGGAGTGTATAAAGCTCATGTCGGAAAACGAGTATGATCTTGTATTTCTTGATCACATGATGCCGGAGATGGACGGGATAGAAACGCTCCACGCGCTGCGTGATATGGGAATACAGACACCTGTCATAGCTCTCACGGCAAATGCCGTCTCGGGGATGAAGGATACTTATATAAGAGAAGGGTTTGATAGCTTTCTCGCCAAGCCCATCGACGGGCTGAAACTTGAAAAGACCATGCGTGATTTTATCTCACCATCCAAGATGAAAAAGCCCGACAGAACTGACAGGACAGATGAGACAATGCCTTTACAAACGGCTGAGGGAGAGACACCGGCAGATGTCGGTAGTTCTGACGGAGAGCTTCCGGAGTGGCTGACAGAGCTCGATGAGATAGATACTGAGGAGGGCTTAAAAAATAATGCCGATGTCGATATGTATCTGTCCATGCTTGAGATTTTTTATAATTCGATCGAAGATAAGTCGGCAGAGATCAGAAGTCTTTTTGAGGCTGAGGACTGGCAGAATTATACGATCAAGGTACATGCCCTGAAAAGCTCGGCGAGAATCATAGGCGCCATGAGTCTGAACAAGTGGGCGCAGAGTCTTGAAGACGCCGGGCACGAAAACAATATAGACAGGATAAAAAGTGAAACAGACGATTTCCTTCGGTCTTATGAAGCGTTTAAAAGCCTCATTGCTCCGATAGCACCGGAACTCACGGAGGCAGAAGATGACAGGGAGGAAGCGCCTGAGACCATGATAGAGGATGCCTACAATTCTCTAAGGGAGTTTGCGTCGGCGCAGGATTATGACCTTACGGAGATGGTGCTAAACTCCATGAAGGAGTACAGGCTTCCGGAGGTACATGAAGAAAAAATGAAGCAGATAGAGAAGCTCATGTATGAGCTTAGGTGGGATGATATTAATGATACACTGAATAATACGTTGTAGCAGTATGCCTCCGGCAGGATGCACGGAAAATCGCATAGGAAATGCTATAGTACACCAAATTATAATTAACGGAGGAAGACAGATGAAAAAGAAGGTGCTTATATTGGCGCAGGCAGAGAGCTTTATCATCAGGGGATTGGAGATGAAGCTTGATGGCATTGGTGTAAAATCAGTGTTCACCGGGATGGATATTGATACTATCCGTTCCAATGAATCGGATGCTGATCTGATCATCCTGTATCTTGATGATACCGTTACGGCGGATACTGATCTGCTCATCTATGTGAAGTCAGCATGTATGCACAGCAACATGGTTTGCTGTATGATCGGATCCAAGGCTGAATATGATATGGTGATGAAGTATTTCTCTGATGAGATGGTATGGCAGTGGTTTGAGAGACCGCTTGACATGGATAAATTTCTAAAAGAAATGCAGAAGTTCATGTCCTCCTTTTCAAAGGATTCGCTGAAAAAGAACATCCTGATCGTGGACGATGATCTTGACTATATGCATATGATCAGGGAGTGGCTCAAGGATATGTACAAGGTTTCGATGGTCGGCTCCGGGATCCAGGCGATCACATGGCTTGCAAAGAACAAGGCTGATCTGATACTGCTTGACTATGAGATGCCGGTTACTACGGGACCGCAGGTGTTGGAGATGCTTCGCAGCGAGAGCACTACCCAAAATATCCCCGTCATGTTTTTAACAGGCAAGAGCGACCGCGACAGTATCATGAAGGTTCTTGACCTAAAGCCCACGGGCTATCTGCTTAAATCAATAAGTGCGCCTGAATTAAAACAAAAGCTCAAAGAGCATTTTGACAAGAATTGAAAGGAACAGCCTGAAAATGAATCCGGAGGATTTTACTTTATCTGATACAATCACAATAGAAGCCTACAACGATCTGAGGCGAAGCGTGGAGTTTATTGAGATCAGGGAAAACAGGGCGAAAACAGCCCTTGATAACGCGCTGTACAAGGTGATCGCCTATGATGGGGACAGACCGGTAGGGATGACCAGAGTCGTCGGTGACGGGGGATATGTTTATTTTATATGTGACGTGATAGTAAGACCGGAGTATCAGTCGCACGGACTCGGCAGAAGACTTATAGAAAATACCCTCGCGTGGCTGGAGTCCCAGGTCGAGCCGGGGGAGACCATAATGGTCAATCTCATGTCCGCCATGGGAAAGGAAACCTTTTATGAAAAACTCGGATTTTCCACAAGACCGTTTGGCAACCACGGAGCAGGTATGAGCCGGTGGATCGGAAGGAGTGCCCGCGCCGGTAAAAAAAACTGCGGGTGATCAACACCCGCAGTTTTGTATCACAGCGATTTTTTTAGTGCCTCTACCTTGTCAAGTCTCTCCCACGGCAGATCAATATCATTTCTGCCAAAGTGTCCATAGCTTGCAGTCTGCTTGTAGATCGGTCTTCTGAGGTCTAACATCTTGATGATGCCCGCAGGTCTTAGATCAAAATTGTCAAATATGATATCCACGAGCTTTTCCTCAGGTATCTTGCCGGTGCCGAACGTATCGATACGCACTGATGTAGGCCATGCGACACCGATAGCATATGAGAGCTGGACTTCAGCACGATCGCATAGTCCGGCAGCTACGATGTTTTTAGCCACATATCTGGCAGCATACGCTCCGGAGCGGTCAACCTTGGTCGGATCCTTGCCCGAGAATGCACCGCCGCCGTGTCTGCCCATACCACCGTAGGTATCAACTATGATCTTTCTTCCGGTGAGACCGGCGTCGCCGTTTGGACCGCCGATCACAAAGCGTCCGGTCGGATTGATATATATTCTTGTTTTTTCATCGATCAGTGACGCATCAACTATTTCGTCGATGACATATTTTCTGATATCCTCATGTATCTGTTTTTGTGAAACATCCTCAGAGTGCTGTGTTGAGATGACCAATGCATCGATGCGCACGGGCTTTTTGTTCTCATCGTATTCCACTGTGACCTGAGTCTTTCCATCCGCGCGAAGATATGGAAGCGTTCCGTCCTTTCTCACCTTGGTCAGCTGTCTTGACAGATTCTGTGCCATGTAGATCGGATATGGCATATAGGTATCGGTCTCATTGGTGGCATAGCCAAACATCATACCCTGGTCACCGGCGCCGATCTTGTCGATCTCGGCATCGGTAATTCCCATATCAGTCTTGTTGATCGCTCCGTCAGCATCGGATGACTGCTTGGTTTCAAGAGCATTGTCAACTCCGAGTGCGATATCGGCAGACTGCGCGTCAAGCTTGATGAGTATCTCACAGGTATTGCCGTCAAAGCCTTTGGCAGGATCATCATAACCGATTTCGCAGATAGTCTGTCTTGCTATCCTCTCAAAGTCATCAGGGCCAAGGCCTGAGTTTGTTGAGATCTCACCTATGATGCAAACAAAATTGGTAGTGATAGCGGTCTCACATGCGACCCTGCTCATGGGGTCCTTTTCGTAGATCGCGTCGAGAATTGCGTCAGATATCTGATCGCAGATTTTGTCCGGATGTCCTTCCGTGACAGATTCAGAAGTAAATAGAATTTTACCCATGTTCTTTTCTCCTTTCGGCAGCGCTTATACTCCCTGCAAACAACAGACAGGAAGGCGAACACGTTTTTTGGTGCAGCAGTCTGCTGTACCATATTAATATGCAACAA
>JAGBOK010000163.1 GCA_017633905.1 Eubacterium sp.
CTTTTGCCTCTCATATGATCTGTAGCCTGACACCCCTGTCAACTCTATTTTTTTCTTTTTTGCCGCGGCAAACAGCTTTTCTATCTGGAGTGCAGCCTCACCCCGCAGATTGTTTTTCTCAGTGATGATCGTCGTGTCAAACGGAATATCCGGCATAGTGAGCCCTGCCGGAACATAACTCTCCGGCAGCAGAAACGCCCTGTTTACAAGTACTGTTATGCTCTCCGGCGTGATGTCAAGAGGGACTGATTTGGATGGATCGAGTATCGTTGACATATCACCGGGAAGAAGCTCCGTATCCACGGCTCCTCCGGATGCGGACAGCGGCACAGCACCCGGCGATGCCGTCTCCATCCCCAGAGGGAGAGGTCTCTCGGAGTCAGAGAATTCCTTCGGTTTTGACCAGTCTGTAACCCAAAAATACCCGACAGCGCCGAGTATCAGGATGATTATGACTGTCAGGGTTATTCGGTTCATCTATCAGCTTGTTTCCCTCCCAAAGTGTCTGCTCTGCAGCCCGGATTCATCAACTCATTTTTTTCTGCCGGTAGAAAACACTACCCCTTTGAGCGGTATGATCGCGAAAATAAGCAAGATACCGAGCACTCCGCAGGCTATAAACTCTCCTGCTCCCACCGTTGCCATCATATAGAGGATACCGTCCGGCGCGCCGTACGCAAATCTGAGCACCCACGGTACTATGACCATGTTGGAAACAATAGTCGGTATCGGAACGAGAAATCTGTTTTTCCTCAGCATATAAGCTCCGACAGCTCCGATCAGGGTCGCCAACGTACCGAATATAATATCGGGAATAGCACAGCCCGTCATCCAGTTTGCGAGAAAACATCCGACGGTAACTCCCGGTATGGCGGCAGGTGTGAAATAAGGCAGCACACAGAGCGCCTCCGACAGTCTCACCTGTATCACTCCGCTCGCAAGCCCGAATGAATTGGACGCAAATGTCAGTACAACATATAATGCCGCGATCATTGCGGCAAAGGTAATATTTAATACTTTGTTATTTTTCAGTTCCACTTTCTTCTCCTTTTTAATCAGCCCTTTTGTCTCCCCAGAAAAACAGCGCAACAGTACCCGGTCCCGTATGTGATCCGATCGTCGCTCCTATCGGGAAGATCCTTATGGGTCTTACTATTTTTGTAAATTTTTCTTCTATGGCATCAGCCAGAACCTTCGCATCATCTGGGCAAAGCGAATGACTGATAAAGACCTTGCCGTCATATTCATAACCGCCCTCGGCATGTTCAGCCATCTTTTCAACGGTTCTTTTGATCACTCTTTTTTTGGTTCTTACCTTTTCTCTGGGGATCAGATGTCCCTCAAAATCCACATTGAGGAGCGGACATATATTAAGAACATTTCCTATGGTTCCGGCGGTCTTGGATACCCTGCCTCCCCTGATATAGTATGTGAGGTCAGTAGAGAAAAACCAGTGATGGTCATAGAGCTTGTTTTTCTGTCCCCAGGCAAAAACCTCCTCGATGCTCAAGCCCTCATCTCTCATATCCGCAAGCTTGTCAACAAGGAGCCCGAACCCGCTCGACGCGGCAAGAGAATCCATAACACATATCTTTCTCTCAGGATACTCCTCCGATACGTTCTCCGCAGCTATCTTCGCAGCGTTGTAGGTGCCGGAAAGCCCACTTGACAACGTGACATGCAAAAGATCAGACCCCGACGCAAGGATCTCCCTGAAGAAATTCTCATACTCTCCGATGGACACCTGGCTCGTTCTCGTCATCGCTCCGCCGTCCATCCTTCTAAACAGCTCCTCCGGCGGTATGGTCTGACCCATATCATCGAGAAAATCCTCGCCGTCTATTTCAAAATGAAAACAGATATATCTGATATCTCTCTCCTTGAAATACTCATCGGAAAGATCCGCTGCCGAACAGCAGCTAAGCTGAAACTCACTCATATCAAAAGGCCTTTCTTGTAATCTGATTCTTGCCGGTAGTCTTTGCCAGATACAACAGATCATCGACCTGGCGAAGCGCATACCTCGGGCGCATTCCGTTGCACCGGTCAACACCGCCGCTTATGGTTATCCTAAACTCGGGATTGTCATAGAACCTGAGCTGTTCCACATGCTGCCTGATCTTCTCGGCTCTCGCATATGATGTCTCAAAATCATCGTCATGGAAAATAAGCACGAACTCCTCGCCGCCGTATCTCGCTGCTATCTCGCCCTCATCCACGGGACCGATCTCATCCATAAGAAGCCTTGACACCTCGCAGAGCACCTTGTCTCCAAAGACATGCCCGTAGGTATCATTGACCTTCTTGAAATCATCCACGTCAAAAATAAACATGCAGTGAAGGTCATCCGGATCAGCCCTCATCACGTCTTCCTCTAATATCCTAAAGAGCTCCCTGCGATTGTATAGACCCGTGAGCTCATCGTGGATCGTCATTTCTTCGAGCTGGACAAAAAGCTTTTCGCGCTCTTTTTTCTCCTGATAGTACGCATGAACCGTGAGAGTCGCAACCAGATAGATGCAGCTGGCATTCAGAAAAAGAGAGATCATCTCATCTATCATCCATGCGGGAGTAGATACCTCTGTCACAAGCTCCGGTATCCAATATATGGATGCGATCACAGTGAGCATCAGCATGACAAGAGAAGCCATATACAGCCCAAATCTCGTCCACCGCTTCGGTATTGTGGGTACTACCACATAAAGAGCCGTGAGAAAGTAGAGAGTCATGCCGCTCTTGACCCCGCCGCAGAAAAAAAATGTCACGGGGAGAAGTATGAGATTTAGCACGATACACAGCAGAACTCTCGCAACGCCCTCCTGTTTGAGGACGTAAGCGAGAGCCCAAATACCTATCATAGCCACAAGACAACCGGCTGTAGATAGTGTGGCGCCGATCCCGATGCCCTCGATCGCGGTAAAGACCGTAGAAAGAAAAGCCGTCAGGGATCCCACCGCTAGCACTATAATAAAAGCCTGTGATTCAAGTGGCTTGTCAGCCATTTTTTCTTTGAACCAACTCAAAGCATCACTCCCCGTATCAGAGGCTGGGACCTGCAGAAACCAATGCCTTGCCCTTCTCGTTGCCTGTGTACTTCGCAAAGTTCTTGATAAAGCGGTCAGCCAGATCCTTTGCCTTCTTGTCCCACTCGGACGGATCGGCATATGTGTCTCTCGGATCGAGAATTCCCGTATCAACACCCGGCAGAGAGGTCGGAACTTCAAAATTGAAAATCGGGATAGTCTTGGTCTCAGCCTTTCCTACATCACCGTTAAGGATAGCGTCGATGATGCCTCTGGTATCCTTGATAGAGATCCTCTTGCCTGTTCCGTTCCAGCCTGTATTTACAAGATAAGCCTTGGCTCCCGACTTCTCCATGCGCTTTACCAGCTCCTCACCGTATTTGGTCGGATGAAGCTCCAAAAATGCCTGACCGAAGCATGCCGAGAAGGTCGGTGTAGGCTCGGTGATACCGCGCTCGGTACCTGCAAGCTTTGCGGTGAAGCCGCTCAGGAAATAGTACTGTGTCTGCTCCGGTGTAAGGATCGATACCGGCGGCAGAACTCCGAATGCATCTGCCGAAAGGAAGATGACATTGTCAGCGGCAGGTCCTGCGGAAACAGGATTAACATTGAGAA
>JAGBOK010000164.1 GCA_017633905.1 Eubacterium sp.
ACAAAAATCTCGTGAGCTGGTCACTGATGTCATTGCCGAGGATCTCGGGGCGCACGTTGGTCGTTGGCAGAAATATAAAAAACAAAAGGCATACAATGCGTGACATCACGTCTGCTGTCACAAACCTGAATATCTCCACAGGATTATCTCTGTGAACATGTGCCATGTAGCAGTAGCCGAGTGCCCAAAACACATAGGAATAACCTAAATATATGTATATCCATTCGGTGATCACGGGAACCATCCTGTCGATCTCGAGAGTAAAGTCATAGTGATACAGATCTGCGCACAGAGCCATTGTGACCCAGTAGATCGCACAGTTGAACACAAAGCATGTGACCAGAGGGACTATCGCCCACAGAGGCACCAGCGGATCTATGTATTTTTTTAAAAATGCTCCCATGAATGCTCCTTAAATTCATTATTATCCACGGACGTCTCGCATAATTCGGAGAGTCCGTGCCTGCGTCTCTTTGTCGCTGCTGCGCAATACTTCGCAACATACACCGTATCAGTATATCACAGTTTTTTGTATTTGGCAAATAGTATGTGTTTTTTTTGTTTTTCTTTTTCTTGATAATATTTTTAATATGTGGTAGAATACACGAGGAAGTGGTACAGACCTTGGAGAGGGTCTCAAAACACTACTACTATACGATAAGAGGATGAAAAAACGATGGGAGCATATGATATTCTGGTAGCGCTGGTGTTGGGAATAGTTGAGGGGATCACGGAGTGGCTTCCGGTAAGCTCGACAGGGCATATGATACTGGTCAACCAGTTTATGAGCTTTTCTGATGAGGAATTCCAGGATATGTTCCTGGTGGTAGTTCAGCTTGGAGCTATTTTGGCGGTAGTGATACTGTTCTGGTCGAAGCTCTGGCCGTTCAGGTTCTTTGGGAGAAAAAGGTCTGAGTCCATAGTAAAGGTGGATACGTTTGTACTGTGGCTAAAGATCGCTGTCGCAAGCATACCGGCTGCCATTGTGGGATTTACGATCGATGATCTGATCGATGAGATGTTCTATAACGCTTTTGTTGTGGCAGGCGCGCTCATCATATACGGAATACTCTTTATCATAGTGGAGCTTTGGAACAAGGGACGCAATCCGGTTATCAAGACGGTTTCTGAGATAGGATATTCATCTGCGATCATAATAGGGATATTTCAGGTGCTCGCCGCCATCGTCCCCGGGACATCGAGATCCGGCGCGACTATAATAGGTGCGCTTCTTCTGGGTATAGCAAGATCTGCTGCAGCAGAGTTTACGTTCTATCTTGCGATACCGGTTATGTTCGGGGCATCTCTCCTCAAAATAGTTAAGCATGGGTTTAATTTTGATATCATGGGGTATATCACGCTGGCGGTTGGTATGCTGGTGGCATTCTTCGTTTCGCTCTTTGCGATCAGATTTTTGATGGGTTATGTAAAAAAACACGATTTCAAGGCGTTTGGAGTATACAGGATACTGCTTGGGATAGCGGTGCTTGCTTATTTTTTCATCACGGGTGCGGCAGTGGTGTGACCGTGTGAGTTTTTGAAAGGTAATTGATATATGGAGGGATATCCGGTTACGGGGATGGGCGAGGCTGTCGCCTATGTAGATGGAAGCTTCAATGAGGAGACCGGCGAGTATGGCGCCGGTGTCGCTTTTTTTTGTGACGGTGAGCTGATGGAGATGTCGAAAAAAGGGAACAATCCCGATGCTGTCTCCATGAGAAATGTTTCGGGAGAGGTGATGGCATCGATGCTCGCCATGAACGAGGCGCACAAGAGGGGGCTTAAAACTCTTGTCATCTATCATGACTATCAGGGTATAGCAGACTGGTGTACCGGTGCGTGGAAGACCAAAAAAGAGGGCACCAGAGTTTACAGGGAGTTTTATCAGCAGATGCGCCTGTCAGGTCTTGATATCAGATTTGTCAAGGTTACGGGGCATTCCGGTGATGTGTGGAATGACAGAGCCGATGCGCTTGCAAAGGCAGCGGTCGGAAAATAGGCTGCAAGTGCCAGACTCGGATTCCTGCGGAATCCTCGTTGTCGCAACAGTAGAATATAAGACACGCAGACATAAGCAAGCTTATGCTGCGTGTCTTATATTCTACTGTCTGGCACTGCTCGTTGCTAACGCGCAAAAGGTTTCCTGGGCGCCGATGGCTTTCTTGCCTCTAAGATCTATCTTTTCATAGCTTCCGTCCGGCTGCATGATCCGGGCTTTTTTTGTATCGTTTAGCTGTATGTTCAGTATTTCGATAACATCGGCACGCAGCACGGGATCATCAACAGGGAAGAGTATCTCGACACGCTTGTCGAGGTTTCTCGGCATCCAGTCAGCACTTCCCATATAGACCTCAGGATTTCCATTGTTCTCAAAATAGAAGATCCTCGAATGCTCGAGAAATGTACCGACTATCGAGCGTACCCTGATGTTCTCGCTAAGCCCCGTGACTCCCGCGCGCAGACAGCAGATCCCTCTTACTATGAGGTCTATGCTTACGCCTGCAGCTGATGCTTTGTAGAGAGTTTCTATTATTTCTTTGTCACACAGAGAGTTCATCTTGGCTATGATGCGGGCAGGCTTGCCCTTTGACGCTGTCTTGATCTCACGCTCTATGAGATCTATAAACTTGTCTCTCAGCCATTGTGGAGCCAGAGTCAGTTTGTTCCAGCCCATTGGCTCTGAATATCCTGAAAGCATGTTGAACACGGCTGTTGCATCCTCACCGAAGCTCCTCTTGCATGTAAAAAGCCCCATATCCGTGTATAGCTTGGCTGTAGAGTCATTGTAGTTGCCCGTGGCGAGGTGTACATATCGTCTGATGCCGTCCTCCTCGCGTCTTACAACAAGCGTGATCTTGGAATGGGTTTTGAGACCGACAAGTCCGTAAATAACGTGACATCCTGCCTCTTCGAGTTTCTTTGCCCAGACGATATTGTTCTCCTCATCAAAACGAGCCTTCAGCTCCACAAGCACGGAGACCTGTTTGCCGTTCTCTGCAGCCTCGGCAAGAGAGGCTATGATGGGAGAGTGAGAGCTGACGCGGTACAGGGTCTGCTTGATGGCAAGTACCGAATCATCCCTTGCTGCTTTGGATATGAACCTTACGACGGGATCAAACGATTCATACGGGTGATGCAGGAGCACATCGTGTTCCCTGATCTGTTCAAAAAGATCGACATCCGGCTTCAGATACTTGGGCTGCTGCGGTGTATAGGGTTTATCCTTTAGTCTGTCAAATCCATCCAATCCGTATATCTTCATCAGAAATGTGAGATCTATGGGACCGTTGATCCTGAAGATCAGCTCTTCGCGAATAGGTAATTCGTGTTTTAATACTTTGAGGAGCTGCTTGTCGGTTCCGGTCTCGACTTCAAGACTTATCGGCTCGCCCCACTGGCGGCGTCTCAGCTTGTTCTCTATCTCTACGAGAAGATCTGCGGCTTCATCCTCATCAAAGGGCAGGTCAGCATTTCTCATAATACGGTATGGAGTGGCGCACAGCACCTTGTAGCCGGTAAACAGCCTGCCTATATTTTTCTCTATGATCTGTTCGAGAAGGATCACTGTGGTGCAGCCATCCTCGTCGGTAGGTATGGTGACGACACGGGGGAGACCCGATGGCACCTGGACCGTTGCGAAATCAACGGTATTTTTGTCCTTTTTATCCTGAAGGAGAGCCCCGATGTTGAGAGAGTTGTTTCTGATGAGAGGAAACGGTCTCGATGAATCAACAGCCATGGGAGTAAGCACCGGATATACCTCGGTTGTGAAGTACCGATCCACATAGTCAGCCTGTTCTTCATTGAGATCCTCAAAGCGGGGCACGATCTTTAATCCCTCTTTTTTCAGCTGCGGGAGAAAAGATCTGTTGTAGGTGTTGTACTGCTGTTCGACAAATCTCTGTGAATATTCATTTATCGCTTCGATTTGTTCGATAGCGGTCATCCCGGCTATATCAACACCCTTGTAGCCGGCATTTACCTGATCTTTGAGAGAGGCAAACCTCACCATGTAAAACTCGTCCAGATTCGACGCTGTTATACTCAAAAACTTTACCCGTTCCATCAATGGAATAGAAGTATCTCTCGCCTCGGCGAGAATTCTGGTGTTGAAGTCGAGCCAGCTTAATTCTCGATTTATAAAGCGTGACGATCCTTCGGTAAAGGGTGAAGCAGATGACTCCATATTTGTTATCCTCCGTGTATAAATTTGTATTTAATCAAATGAATATTACGAAAATGTATCAGAGATTTCTTCCTGTTTTCTTTTGTATCAGTTTGGGTCTGATACCAAAGACCTCCTCGAATGCTCCTGCCTTGTCATGGAAGAGTCCTTTTTCGAGTGTGATGTCAGCCATTGTCTCAGCAGTGAGAGTCATGGTGTCTCCATCGAGTGTGATGCCGACATTTTTTATCTTGTGTCGGTTGCTCTTGTCAAGAACGTTTGCGGTCTTTAGTATCGCATTGAGCTTTACGACCGTGATGTATTCCTGTCTGCTGATGTCATCGGTCAGAGAGAGATAGTCAGGAAAACGATCCTCGTTGTATCTTATGATATTTGCGATCATCAGGCGTTCCTTGTCAGAGATACCGATGAGCTCCGTGTTCATCATTATATGATATGAGTTTTCTCTGGAGTGCATATCTGATATGAATGAGCCGATGCTGTGGAGTATCACGGCGATCTGGAGCAAAAGCCTCTCCCTCTTGCCGAGTCCGTGAAGCTTTTTTATCCTGTCAAAGATCTGGAGTGCGAGTGTTTCTATTGTCTCGATGTGCTCCATGTCACATTCGTATTTGGCTGCTATGACTCTGGCGGCAGTCAGGATGTCCACGGTAAAATCATGATTTGGTGAAATATGTATCCGTCTTGCGGAATATTCGGCTGCCATAGCGTCACACAGATCGATAGGTGAGAGTATCAGCTTGTCACAGCCCGTCAGCTCTGAGATCTTTCTAAGTATCGTGATCGTCGGGAGCACCAGACGGACAGTTTCTCTGGGAAGTCCGGAGAGAACCTTTGCCTTGTTGATGGTCTTGCTTTTGATAAATCCGTCAAATTCGGCTTTTCTTTCACGCATATAGTGGTAAGCATCAGGTATCATGCCGCCCACGGCTATGATGTTTTTGATCTTGATCCCATTTAAGTTGAATTTGAAAAATGATTTGATGTCTTTTTCTATGTATTCATCTATGAGGCTGTTGTAGTCATATGCCTCCTCTTCCATGACCTGAAGAAGTTCCTGTATGCGCGAAGCACCGAGGAGAAGGTTCTGTGTCGTGAGCAGTCTTGATTCATTGAATATGGATAACTGCATGGATCCGGCGCCTACATCGACCGTCATGGTCCCGTTCTGAGTGATGTCATAGAGACGGGATTCATTCTGAACCAGTGCTTTGTAATACAAAAACCTCGCCTCACTGTTGGATAGTGTTCTGACGGAATATCCTGTCTGTATGCGGATCTGATCCAAAAGGACGAGCATGTTCTCAGCCTCTCTGACACCACTCGTAGCGCATACATCAGATGATTCCACGCCGAACTCATTCATGATACGCGTAAAATCATTTAGTGTTTCACAGATCTCAGTCATGGTTTTGTATGAGATAACACCGGTAGAATAGGTTTCTGCGCCAATGGCGTATTTTTTTCTGACGTGAGTCAGCTCCCGGATACCGTTTTTCTTGTTGATTTCAAAGATTTTGAGAGCAAGCTCCGAGGAGCCGAGATTGATTGCACCGTATATATGACCTGCCATGTGATCCTCCATCGTTTCAGATAGTAACATAAAAACAGCCTGTCACACCTGCAAAGTATGGTGTGTTTTCTTATCATAAGATTATAGACCTTTAGGGATGTTTAGTCAATATTTTTGTAGTGAAACTATTCAAGTCTGTCACTCCAAAATTTGACACATAAAGAAAAAAGATATAGAATGAATAAACACCGAATGGTCGATACGCTTTTATGCTTGCGACCATGAGCAGATACATATGCAGGTTTTGGGAGGAGCAAATGAAAACCAGTGATTTTTATTATGAGCTGCCGGAAGAGCTGATCGCTCAGGATCCGCTGACAGACAGAAGCTCATCGAGGCTTATGGTGCTTGACAGACGTGACAAAAAGATATATCACAGGTCTTTTAAGGATATCGCGGACTATCTGGAGCCGGGAGACTGTCTGGTGAGGAACAATACCAGAGTGATCCCCGCAAGACTGATAGGAACCAAGGTCGCTGACAAAGGTGTCCATAGCACTCCGGGTGACAGCACCATGATCCGTACAACAGCGCAGGCTGCCGGTAAAAATGGTCAGGTGTACGGGGCGCATGTTGAGGTCTTTTTATTAAAAAGGGTAGGAGAGGATATATGGGAGACGCTTGTGAGACCCGGAAGAAAGCTGAGAAAAGGGGCTGTGGTAAGCTTCGGAGATCATGCGGGAGAGGCTGATCGCCCCGCAGATGTGGAAGCGGAAGGCAGGGCTCCTCTCACCGGTGAGATCATAGAGGTACTGCCTGATGGCAACAGGCTTGTGAAGTTTACTTATGACGGGATATTTGAGGAGGTGCTTGATAAGCTCGGAGAGGTGCCTCTGCCTCCATATATCAAGCATACTCTTGATGACAGGGAGAGATACCAGACCGTGTATGCGAGGTATGACGGATCTGCCGCTGCTCCGACAGCCGGACTGCACTTTACCGAAGAGCTGTTTGCATCGTTGAAAGCAAAGGGAGTGGAGGTCTGTGATGTCACGCTCCATGTGGGACTCGGAACATTTCGTCCGGTGAAGACAGACGATGTAAAAAACCATCATATGCACTCGGAGTGGTACAGAGTATCTGAGGATCAGGCTGAGAAAATAAATGCTGCCAAGCAAAGAGGCGGCAGGATAATCTGTGTGGGAACGACGAGTTGCCGCACCATAGAATCATCTGCTGATGATAACGGGAAACTCCTTGCCGGAGAGGGGGAGACAGATATTTTTATCTATCCTGGCTACCGGTTCAAACTGATGGATGCCCTGATCACAAACTTCCATCTGCCTGAGTCAACGCTGCTGATGCTGGTATCCGCTTTTTCTGACAGAGAGTTTATATTGAGAGCCTACGAGGAGGCAGTCAGGGAACGCTACAGATTTTTTAGTTTTGGGGATGCCATGCTGATAATCTGATGTTGACTATTATGCGCATAGTGCGTATAATCTAAGGAAATAATAAATAGTAACGATAGCTTCGGACATATCGTGAAATGGAGAAAAAATGAAACGACTTAATCTGGGATTTATCGGGTTCGGGCTGATCGGCGGTTCGATAGCCAGAGCCATAAAAAGAGAGAGCGCGGGCTTTAATATATTGGTATATAGCAGGAGAAAGAACCCTGCGCTTGACAAGGGTGTCAAAGAGGGAGTCATTGACAGGATCGTGTACGAGATCGATGATTCTTTCTCTGAATGTGATATCATTTTTCTATGCGCGCCGGTAGAGAAAAATATTGAGTTCATGAAGATGGTAAAAGGCGTCATGAAGAGGGACTGCATCCTGACAGACGTGGGGAGTGTAAAGGGAAGGATAGTAAAGGAAGCTGACAGGATGGGACTCTCAGGGAGATTTATCGGTGGTCATCCGATGGCAGGCTCTGAGAAAACAGGATACGAAAACTCCACAGACATACTGTTACAGAATGCTTTTTATCTGCTGACACCAACATCACATAATGAATCCGGTGATGTGGAGATGTTAAAGGATGTTATCACTCTCACGGGAGCTACATGTGTGGTGTTAAAGCCTGAGGAGCATGACAGGATCACTGCGCTCATCAGTCATATCCCGCACCTGATCGCGGTGGCACTGGTCAATCTCGCACGGATCAACGATGACGGGGAGCAGACTCTCAAAATGTTTGCCGCGGGGGGATTCAGGGATATCACGAGGATCGCATCATCATCGCCTCAGATGTGGGAAGATATCTGTATGGAAAACTCAGAGGCGATACTGACATACCTTGTGGAGTTTGAACAAATGATCAGAGAGGACAGGGAGGCTATCAAGGCAGGTAACGGCAGCAAGATCCATGAGGATTTCGCTGTTGCCGGGGAATACCGTGATTCCCTGCCGACCAAGGCGAGCGCATTTGTAGACAAGACGCATGAGATATTTGTAAACATAGATGATCGCACCGGAGCGATAGCAACAGTTGCCACCATACTGTCAGTGAGTGGTCTGAACATAAAAAACATAGGCATTATCAACAACAGGGAGTTCGCCGACGGGGTATTGAGGATAGAGCTGTCATCGGCATTTGATGCGGAGGCTGCAAAAAACCTCCTGTTAAAGAACGGATATGATGTCGTGATGAGATAGTCATGAGTCAGATAGATTCAAGAAAAGAACTGGTTGGTCATAAAAAACCGGGCACAGGTGATGTGTCCGGTTTTCTTTTTATCGTAGGGGCTGCGTAATGAATATAGCAGCTTAGCAGCACGCAGCCCCGCGGGCGAGTAGGGTGCGATTGCAGCTTCCCTGCTCGATTTATCAGAGTTCCGAATAACCGAAACTGTTGACCATGGCATCTATCTTTTGACCTCTCTGGCAGTAAGGGCAGTTCTCCTGAGAGTAGGTCTCATAATCAGGAAGATCCTCGGCAGAGAAAATGTGGTTGACCTCATGACCGAATATCTCACCCGATGCGGAGAAGATGGATGATACACCCTGAATGATGCCTCCGTAGTACTGAATACACTCTATGCCTCTTGCGATCGTGCGTCCCGTGGTAGCAGAAGCCAGGAGAAGGAGTATGTTCTTGTTCCTGATCATGGGCTGGAGATTGTCACGGAAGATCATCTGCCCGCCGTTGCCAAACTCCGGAGTCACAACATAGAGACTGTCATGAGTGTTGAGAGACATGACGCCGTTTTTCTTTAGCTCATCTGCAAGATATGCTCCGATCACCTCACAGCCGTCCGTGCAGACGATGGTATCTATCGGTTTGTTGTACTGATAATCGGCTGCCATAGACTTAGCGACCTCCTCAGCCTCGCTCTGGCGAGTTTTTAGCATCGTCATGTCGATGTAGCAGTTGATGTGCGAGTGGATCGTTGCAAAATGTCCCTTGAGCACACGAAGCTTAAGTGCGGGATTTCTCTTGGATGGAATCTTGATCTCGTGATCTACTAAAAGCATAATAAACCCTCCATGCCGGGTGGTGGTCAGGTGCTCATTCTGCGGCTCCCACAGAGATTTAAGCTACTGTCAGGAAACAGTCTATGCACCCAAAGGGCAATCCGCCCGGTGCGAATGCCCTGATTGCCTCGTTTTGAACCTACAGAACTATTATATCACGATGTCTTTTCTCTTGTCAACTCTCGTGAAACAATCCGTAAAAAACAATTGATTTTTGTTGTTTGATTTGATATACTGAGCTTACGGTATAAATGTGTTTTGGCAGGGAAGGAGTTTCTATGTCAAAATACAGATTGGAAAATGAGAAAAACGAAAATGAAGCGCCGGATGGAATTAGGAGACGGCACAACAAAGATTGTCTTGAATGCATCGGGAACCGTGGATGATATCGATCATAGACTTAAGGTGTTCCTTGACTATGTTTCAGGCAAGTCTGTGGATGATGAGTATATCAGGAAACTCGATGAAGCAGTCAGAAAAGCAAAAATGAATAAGAATTGGAGACGAGAGTATGATGACGACGTCCCACTGAACATAACGGTATATCCAAAAGAGAGTATGATAATAAACTCCCGATGTGAAGTATGAAAGAAGACTTCGCACCGGGAGTTTTGATATGGTTGATTTAGTGGACGGAAGTACGAAAAGATGTGACTTCACCACATTCACAGGCACCAGTGGTCTCGAGAGTTAAAAAAGCCCTGCACAAGCGAGGCTTTTTTTGTCACGCTTTTGTCACGCTTCGTGTGATATCATGACATGGTAAAGTTGACTATACTGTATTTTAGAGAAATACGCTGACACGGCTATGATGTTGGTGATGTTTTTTCAGTCCGCTGTTTGACGCGGCTCGGCAACATTTTTTAGAAACACTGATATAAGATGGAGGGCTAAACTATGATCAAAAGAAAAAAGACACGCAGAGTGATAAGCGCGATAGCTGCGGCGTTCATACTGCTTTCAAGTACCGTGTATGTCCCCGGAGACTATCTGCAGGATGACAGGACTTCTCGGGCTGCGACAGCAGAAGAGGGGGA
>JAGBOK010000165.1 GCA_017633905.1 Eubacterium sp.
AAAGGTTCCATCTCTTGCCGTCATCGGCGTTCAGATCCTGCGGACTTCCGCTGTCGTTTGTCACGGGTACATATTTTATAAATGCCCTTCTGTAGGCATCATTTTTATATATCTGCTGAACATCATACAGCTCAGTCGGCATATATGCATAGTCCTCTTTATCGGGATCCTTGAACTTACCGACGATCCAGTGCACCAGATATACAATGCCGGCTACGATCAGCGCCGCAAGTGTCACCCAGCCGCCTATGACTGCCGCGCAGCCAAGAACACCGCCGATGGAGGCAAATATCCCTGATCCGACTGCTGCCGCACATGTAGCCCACACGCTGAGCCCCGTGCCGGCTATCATGATTCCGATAGTGATACATCCGGTGATAACGGCGCATGTCGAGCACGCCAGACCTATGTACATCATCGCAAGATTCATGTTGTCATAAAACTCGCCCTCTCTGGTAAGCTCCGTATAGAGGGTACCAGCCTTATTCTGTCTGGTCGCCTCAGATGTCAGTGCCACCGGATGCTCGTAGAACTCGTTGTTGATACCCGCAAACACGTCAACGGTGCCGTCGCTGTTTCCGACCGTCCGTATTATCTCCTTTGCCTTGACCATGTTTTTATCAAGCTCGGCATAGAACTCATCTGACCGGTCAAGGTATAACGCCATCTGTACAAATCCCACTATCTTCATGACTCCGTACTGGCCATCCGTCAGTGCATCTACAAACGGATACAGTACACGATAATCTGACCGGGTCTTATACGCTCTCTCACCGAGGTTCAGAAAATAATCACCCGCTTTCATGTTTCCTATGGTGAACATGTTCAGCTTTCCGTAAGCTACCTCATATGCAAGATCCGGAGCACACTCTTCTGAGTTGCCCGCATCGATGATGTCCTGGCAGTTTGAGGACGTGATCTGTGTATCAGCCGAAGCGCCGCTCACTGCCGGTAGTGCGATCTCTCCATCCTTTTTGCGGCTCTCGGCAGCCCGATATCCCTCCGCAAAGGTTTTTAACTGCTTCTGAAGCTCAAGCGCATATTCATAGTAATTGCTGTCTGCCACGTTAGCCCCACCTTTTGCCTCCAGGGTCTTTTTAACACTTTCCGTGGACTGTGGGATCCTGCCTGCCCAACCGTCCCCGTCATCTGATACGCCAAGTGCCAGATAGGTATAGAGTGCAGTGAGCGATCCTCCGTTCATACGGACGATAAGCATCTTCAATACATCCTGGTCGACTTTCCCTGATGACAGATAGTCGCCGAGACGGACCCTGTCAGCTCCGTTATCCTGATCTGCTCCGAGACCCATAGTCAGCACTCCGCATTTCTCTGCAAGAGTTTTATTGTATGATCTTGAGAAATAAAGTGTATTTAAGCACTCTTTTGCTTTTTTCGCCGCAAGGCTTCCCTTTTTGACATTTTCCGCAAACTCCGATGAAGCTTCAGCAAGATCAGCAACAAGTCCGTCTAACTTATCATACTGCGATTCTACGATCTTCTGATAGTCAAAATACTCATAACCGTGATTCATCTCCAGCATACGGATATCGGTGATGGCATCGGCTCTGTTCTTTGATGTCTTGTAGCCAAGCAGGATAGAGTCCCTTTCGGTCCACTCATTCAGATCCGCAGGAGTACCGTTATCCGAGACGATAGTCCAGCCGTCATCCTGCGCCTTCTTTACGACGGATGAGTGATTATTCCTATCCGTTTTGAAAAGACGGAGCTCTGAGATATAATCATAGGAGGAAGTATCCTCTTTGCTCACTGCCGCCTTTGCCACAGGATGACAGTCATTCAGCGGCAACTCCGCAAAGATCACGGCTGCCAGCCCCAATGCTATCACTTTTTTTATAACAGAACGAAACTTAGTTTTCATGGCGCTCCTCCTTTTCGTCTTATTATACAAAATAAATGATGATAAGGTCAAAGAGTTTTTTACTTTCGACCTTACCATCATATCACAGCTTGTCCATCAGATGTCCATCATTAAATAAAAAAATTCTATTTTTTTCGGTTTCTTTTCGAGATAGTCGCTGCCACCCAGATAAGAAATCCTGCCAAAAATCCTGCACCACCGACTAAAACGATCGTCCCGCTGCTGATGGATGTACCTGCGTCTTTGTCAGAAACCACCGGGCTTTTATCTTCTTTCATAAGCCCTCTTTCAAAGTTTCTGCTGTATATGAGCCATGAAAGCTCCTCATCAACAAAATCCGAACAAACCACCCCGAGATAGGTACCTGCACCGTTTGCTTTTTGTTTATACAATTCAGGCTTCAGATAAGAATGTACCTTTCTTGCAGCACCTATGGGAGTCTTTTTAGCACAGCTGGTATAAGAGATGATCCATGTTGGCTTTTCTGATGCATATTTATCATGCAGCTTATCAGCGGTGTTGTCTCCTTCAAAGAGGGAGTTTTTGACCCACTCGATCTTGTCAGTCCCGTTCATATCATAACAATCCTGTGAATATACTGCATAACCCGTATTATCAACGACCTTGTCAAAGCTTTTGGTTTTTTCATTACCCTCTTGCCAGTCATGGGCATTGATCGCCCATCTGTTCTCACCGCTGCCATAATCCAACTCATCCGACAGCCGGCTGAGCACGACAACCTTGCCTCTGGCTTCTCCAAGCGTGGGGATGTGATCACCCCTGTACACATGATCCCAGCCGGACAACTGCTCCGGGATAATACTTTCTACCCGGTCTATGCTTTCATCTGCCTTCATCTGAAGAATGACTGTTTCAGTGGGATTATTATTGAGGAAATCTTCGATCCATCCTTTCACCTTATTCCACCTCAGCCTGTCGCCATTATCGTCTTCGCATGTAGTAAGCATGCCGTGAACCAGATTCAGAGTCTTGATATCAAATGTATCAACGCCAAGCCTGATATCGAAATACCTCACGCCTGCATTCAGCTGATCCCGTATGGACAAAAGCTGACACTGCGCAAAGATCCTTAAATAATTGGTACGCATCGTTGCTGCATCATGCGTCCCCGGTATATCCATGTCCGTTAAAAGTGTATCATCCTTTACTGCTCCCATCCAGTTCACGGAGTTTACCTGCTTATGTGTATAGGAGTCGTATTCCTTTATGGTCTTTATATCCTTATCCGATGAGGCTGCTATCTCAAGCATCCATGCAAAAGGGGTATAGCTTTGTACTGCACGGTTCCCATCATCTGTCGAATTGGTATCCGCAAGACTCAAGTACTGACCGGAACGCTCATTTCTTATGTAGTAAGTCCCATCATCTCTTTTGATGAAACGCCAGCTTTTGTTGATGGCGTCCTTGTTTCCCTTCACTATGTGGATGACACTTCCTTCCTTGTCATAGCTTCTGCTGTTGTCGATATCAAAATATCTCCCATCGACTTTTGCATCCCAAAATTCACCGTAAAAGCTGATATGATAGCTTTCATCGCCTGCCTTTGTAAGGTAAAGCCTTGATGACTCGGAGATCGCCCAAAGATATACCACATTTTGTCTGAAAGACCCGCCGCCATTATCAGCTATACCCAGGGCTTTTCCGCTGTCTCCGGCCGGATGTATACGCACCGTGACCTGATCAAGCACATCTCCCGGCAATACCGTGCCGGTCTCCTGCTCCGGGATCTCTTCTTCAGTTTCTGCCGCATGTTTAAAAAACAGATATGTCCCTTCGTTTCTGTCATTATATGAATAACCGTTCTCTCCGTCCGAGAAGGTCAGATCCTGCGCAACGCCCGGAGTATTAAACATGTGGAGCGGGGAGTATCCCTCCCCGGGGAGCTCCGGTCTTCCGGTCCTCATCACGATGTTTTCAGCAGCTCCCGGCGCAAGCAGCGGAGTCCCTGCCTTCTCATCCCTGGTATAGTAAAGCGCCAGCCACTGTCTGGAGCTTCCTCCGTTTACATCACCGCAGTTCCCGTTCTGATCCCTGACACTTTTATAAGCGACATATGACTCCTCCTTTGTCTCACTGTAGGACAGAGCCACCATATGATGTGGGATGGGAACATGCTCCGTATGGTAATACTTATAGATCGAGTATATATTTAAAGCGATATCCGCCACACCAAGCAGTATGGTAAATACCGTGAATCCCCACTTTAATCCCACAAAAACCCGATAACTCACACTTTTCTTCTCGGCTGCATCCATAAGTTCTTTAAAAGTCTTTGAATCCTGCAAAAATCTCCTGGAAAATGCCTTTTCAGCATAAGTCTCAAGGTCTGTCGTATGATTTTTGATGTAGCTCACCGTCTCCCGACTCATGCTAAACTGTGAAGCCAGGCGTCCTATATCAGTATTAACTTCATCCTTGATGGCAGAATATATATTCTCCACAATGGGAGCAAAGTTTACATGATTTGCTGCGTAGGTAAAAACACCTGCCAAAATAGCTGAGGATACGGCACCCACGCCGAAGATATAGGTGTATTTTCCTATACCGGAGCTGTTGTAAAACGCATCTGTCCACGGATGATCTGAACCCTTGGATCTGTTCAGAGTCTCCGACGTAACGGCTACCCCGCCTGAAAATATCTCCCTGTCCACACCGTCATAGATAGACAGCTTCTCTGCGCCATTCGCTACGTCGGTTATGTTGTCGATGCTGTCCACGATCTCCTGTATGCCCTGCTTTTCTTCATCGGAAGCAGACTCTTTTATCTCTGCTGCCTTTCCCGCATTGTAATTATTATAAATATTTGCGCCGAGGGCATCCTGCATGATGGCAAAAAGTCCCACCGACTCCCTGAGAGCACAGAGCTGTCCGTATGTAAGGCTTGCCGCCATCGGATAGAGGAGTTCCAAGCCCTCCTTCTCTATCTCAGCTCTCGATTTCTTAAAAAAGTCAAACAGCGTTTTACCTCCGTATGAATAATCCGTCAACGCAGCCAGTGACAGAAACTCCTCATAGGATGCGAACTCTCCTCCGGTCACATCCATATCCCCGACCCACTGATCAAACTCCTCTTTGGTCGGATGTTTACTGAGATCCTCCACGAAATAACTGATGCGGTCGATCCTTGTTTTTATATCATCCCAGTTGTCAAGGATGACCTGTGCCTTCTCACTGTATTGCTTGTCGAGTGTCTTTATGATATCGCCGCTCTTTATATTCTTGGAAAAGGCGTTCTTTAGTCCGTCGTAGCTGCCAAGCTTTACCATACGGTCGAGCCATGTAGTCTTTGCCGTATCGCAGGCTGCGGCCAGCTGTTGCTCGATGGTGAGGACCACGATGCCGTTCGCCTGGAGCAGGATCTCAGAGAGCTTTTCATCATCCACATCAAGCAGCAGATCTCCCAAAAGAGTGTTTGAATCATCATCGATGAAAATGTTCAGGTAGTCATGTGCCTTTACAGCCATGGGTACGTCGTTTTTATAATTTGTACGGTACTCGGTGAGCATTCCCTTCATGTTATTTACCATGTCCATGTAACGGTCCTTCTGCTCCTTCAGCAGACGCTCATACTCACCCTCGGAATAGTTCCCTTTTTCATTCATCACGGCAAGATCTGTGATGGCTTCATCCGGATCAGTCGTGGTTTTATAGCAGAAAAATACCCCGACATCCTTGGTAAACGCCCCCGATGCTCCGGAGTTCAGATCTCCTTTGATCACCTGCCAGCCGTCATTCTGCGACTTGCACCAGTTCATCGCATCTTCGAGGGTCCCCTTCTTCTTTACATAGAGCTTCACCTCGGATATATAGGAAGCATCAGACTTTGCAGTCGCAGCCCGTGACACGCCCTCCCCGCTCTGATAGATCGGTCCTGCCGGTATCATAAATGACATCACCGTCATCATGCATATGGCGAGTCCTCTTTTAAGAATTGATCTCCTCATAATGCCCTCCTATCCAAAGCTACTGTTTACCTTACGCTGTCTACTATACCACGCCCTGTCCATCAGATGTCCATCAGCGAAAAAAAGGATCCGGACATTGTGTCCGGATCCTTCATTCCAGCGTATGCCGGATATCTTCAGTTATTTCTACATAATCTTCCCATATGTGCCTTGTAACAATTTTCTGATGATTCTGGCTTTCTGTACACTGATGAAGGTATGGACATTTCGCACAATCATGCGGATTACTTTTATATTCTCTATACCCATCTCGATTG
>JAGBOK010000166.1 GCA_017633905.1 Eubacterium sp.
TCAGGGCTTTATGTGGACAAGACATGGATGTCTGTAGAGGATGAGAACAGATTTTCTGATTATTTTGACTGTAACCTCGATGACATATCAGAGAATGCCAGTGCAGAAAGTCTTGACAGCAGATCGATCAATTATAGGATAACACCGAAGAAGGGACTTGCAGCCGGAAGCTATTCGGGGCGTGTTCGTATAGATTACAGGGTATTATCATCAAACTCCTACACCGCCGTACTCGGTGATTCGTCAGTGCTTTCCGGATCTGTGGAAAAAACCGTGACACTCACGGTCTCTGAGAAAAAAGAAATAGAGACGGATCCCGATGCGTTTGGAAGATCCGATGCGCAGACCAAGAGGTCATACAGGGTCGAGGGAGATAAAACTACTGAGTTTTGGTACAATTCTGATGTAAAGATAATTCCCGAAGAAGGCTATTTACTCATTGACGCGGGAGAAGGAACGTGCTATTATGATGAACAAACCAAAACCGTGAGGATGGCGCAGGGAAATCCGTTTGGTTTTGATCTGGCTAACCGCAGGGACAGTTTTCTCATGACCAGAGAATCCACATCGGGCAAGGGGATAGTCAAGTATTTCTATCAGTATGATCCCGTAAACAATGTCAGATCAGAGCTTTTGAGTGAGATCGTTCTGATCGACAGGTCAAAGCCCGGATATGTATGGAGTGATGGCAGCGAGAAGGTGCTTGAAAGGATTCCGTTCTTTCAGCTTCTCGACAAAATAGGACAGCCGTTTTTTGAAAGGCTTGAACAGACGCTGCAGATCACAAAATCCGATCCGCTCACAATATCAAGACTTGAAGACAATGAGAGCGGCATAAAAGATGTATCTTATCTGATACTTGACGACCCCGGTACTGATTTTGAGACGATAAAAAATCAGACAGACTGGGAGAAACTGATCTACTCAGGCGGCAGTTATTATCTGTCCGGTACCAGAATAGAAGTCGGATATATATATGTAAAAATAACAAATAACGCAGGGCTCTCCACATACCTTTCCTTGGATGAGAGGATCGAGTACACCGGAGAGGACAAGCCTGATGAGAAGGATTATAAGGACAGGATCACGGTGAAACCCGTCGTTGTACCGGGTGTCAGCTATGGGTATGAAAGTGTAGGATCTACTCCGGTAGAATGGACGGATTCTTCGCTTGATGACGAGGAACTGACTATAAAGGATGCCGTACTTGGCGGAAAATCGGGAGTGTTTAGTGTCAGGTATGAGAGCGTTTTTGACAGGTGGTTTGTGAGTGCCGTGACGGGACTTGAAGCCGGAACCTATACGGACACGCTGGCGGTGACTTTTTCTGACGGTCAGACAAGGACAGTAAAGGTATCATTTACCGTAGAGAAAAAGCTCCTTGTCGTATCCTACATTCTCTCCAGAACATCTTATTACAAGGGCGAAAGAGTCATTGATGACGGAAGGATGTATGTGCAGGGCTTTGTTCCCGGTGAGTGGAGGATAGCAAGCGAGGATGGTACTGTAGTAAAGGCTGAGGACTATGTGGATCCGAAGATCGTGATACCGTCCACCGCAACGAGGACTGTATGGTTGGCACCGGGAGGTGGCAGAGCGAAGAATTACAGATTTGAATATGAGGGCTTTTATCTGACAGTAGTTAAGAGAACGCCTGTACCCGGACAGCATTATCTGATAGAGAGGACACTGACAGGCACCGGCTGGTCAACCTCCAAGATCGTGTTAAGGGGCGGAGACGCTCCGGGCGGAGCCGGCAAAAAATACAGGATAGGCTTCAAGGATGACGGGAGCGATGCGACTGATTATCTCGAGTTTAGTGATGAGACCAGGGGCAGAGCGGTAAATATCTATGTTATTGATCCGGATACCGGCGAGATACTTGGACCAAGTGCCTTTGAATACAAAATAGATATGAGACCTCCGGTGATAGAGGGGGCGGACGAAGGAAAGACCTACACGGTTCATGAGCTTGCGGTCACGGTGACGGATGACAATCTGAAATCAGTGATGGTAAACGGCGTCGGACAGACCTTTACCGGCGGGAAGCTCGTTCTGAACCTAAGACCTGCTGAATCAGTGGTGCAGTACAAGATCGTTGCTGTTGATGAGGCAGGACTGACAACAACGAGAACATTTACCATAATGCAGCCGGACGGAGCGTCATCGGGGACAGAGGAACCGGGGGAAGTCATCACTCCTACTCCAAGTCCTGTTCCCGTGAGTGAGCCGGCAGAGGACGACGTTACGATGGGCGAGGTTATCCCGACCGTACAGCTTATCGACGGAGCGCCGAGAATGTCGATCGCAACGGGAGAGAACAAGCTGATCACGGCGATCCTTTCATCTGATGAGATAAATGCCGTGAAAAATGGCTCCAATCTCGCGTACAGGCTGCTTGTCAGGGATATCGGAGCATCTGTCTCACAAGCTGACAAGGAGACCGCATTCAGGGCTTTGGACGGATATACCATAGGTCAGTATCTGACGATATCTCTGTTCAAAACTGTCGGCAGCGGTATAGAGACACCCGTGGTAAAGACAAGCTCGCCGATCTCATTGAGCCTGACTGTGCCTGAGTCATTGAGAGATGAGGACGCAAAGAGAAGCTTTGCAATGTTAAAGATCACATCAAGTGATGTGAAGCTGCTCGAGGATCAGGATTCTGTTCCGTACAGGGTCACGATAAGTACGGATGCCTTTGATGCCATATATGTGCTTGCGTACAAAGAAAATGCGAGGGTCGCGTCGAGTGCGTCTGATGATGATACAAAAGTGGTGAAGGTTTCGGTAGAGACTGACGGATCACCGGAGACAGGTGATGGAGCGCCGCTGCTTCCCATAGAGCTGGTATGCGGTATTTCTCTTATAGGTCTGATAGCAGCGATCATTTTTAGATACAGAGCAAATTATGAGTGGGTGTGGGTAGAAGAAAAAGAAGCAGAAAGGTATGTCGGGAAGAGTGAATCCGCAAGCTCACGACATACAAAGGACAGGAGGAAAAAAGGTGAGTAATGAAACAAAAGAGATAACTGCGTATGCAACGCCTGATACTATGATAAATGCGCTTTTGCAGGCTCATCCGATGGCATACAGAGCACTGCTTGAATGCGGGATGGGTTGTGTGACATGTCCGTCCGCAATGGTTGAAACTCTGGGTGAGGCGTGCATGGTACACGGTCTTGATGTGGATGATGTGGTTGATTATGTAAATCATGTATTGTCAGAGGCTAATGACAGTGAGTGAGAAAGTCTTCGCCGTTTTTTTGGCGTAGTCATAGGAATGATGGGATCTGAGCAGGAGGTGAGAGAATATGAACAAGCGTGTAATGTTTCACAAAAAGACAGGTGCCCCTGTACAGGTGATAGCGCAGGCAAGGACCAATCCCAACTTTCAGGATGTGATATGCTATCAGGAGCTCAGCGCGCCGTATGAGTATTATGTTATGGAGAGGCAGTCCTTCTTTGCGATCTATACCAGAGGCTTTGATGAACTGCCGAAAAAAGACACCGCGCAGATAGAAAAGAGGGCAGATCTGCCGGACAAACGGGAGTCACGCCGCCGAAGAAAGGCTGAGAAGCTTGCGGCTGCAGGCTCCAAAGAGCCCATAGAGATGGAGGGAGTCATCGGTATGGGAGGACCTATCGGCATGGGAGGTCCGGTGACAGAGACTCCGGATGCACAGTCGGCAGATGAGGCAGAAACAGACGGTGCAGCCTCGGGACTGTATGACAAAGATTCCATGGAAGCGAGGATGATGGATTTTTTTGATGCCAGAACCTATGCGGAAAAGCTAAAGATATTTGATGATATGAAGGAGGCAAATGAACATATACTCACAAATATCGCGGTAAGTCTCGATGTTCCTGTGGAAGAGGGCAAGGATTCCTACAAAAGAATACAAAATGAACTGCAATTAAGAAAAAAGTATGAGGTCAGCGACAGAAGGTGAGAGAAATAGAGTTCAAGATGGAGCGCATGGGACTTGTCTCAGAGGGGGATCGCGTCGAGATCACCGAAGGTGTGCTTCCGAGTGCTTATTATTACACGATATGTCCTGCGGTAGCAATGTCCGGGAACTTCACGCTCAGAGAGAGGATCACGAGCAGGGAGGGCATTGTGAAGGAGATCAGGGAGACGGAAAAAGGTTATTACGTCATTGTTATGTTTGATGAATAGCAACGTATAGATGCAAATAAAAACAACAGAAGGGAAATAACAATGGAAAGAGAAAACGCATGGAAGAAGTACAAGAAAAAAGAGCTTGCAGAGCTTGAAAAGCTGAATGACGAATATATCGCATTTTTATCTGAGAACAAGACGGAGAGGGAATGTACGAGATATTGTGTCGAACAGGCGAAGGCAGCGGGATATACGGATATCAAAGAGGTGATAAAGAAAAAGAAAAAGCTAAAGCCCGGGGACAAGGTGTATGCCGTCAATATGAACAAGGCAATTACGCTTTTCAATATCGGGAAAAAGCCTCTCGAAAAGGGTATGGCAATACTTGGAGCCCATATTGATTCACCCCGTATGGATATCAAGCAAAATCCGCTTTATGAGGATACGGAGCTTGCTTATCTGGACACTCATTACTATGGCGGGATCAAGAAATACCAGTGGGTCACGGTACCTCTTGCGATACACGGTGTATTTGTCAAAAAGGACGGTACCATTGTTGATGTGTGCATCGGTGAGAAAAAAGACGATCCGATATTCTGTGTGACGGATCTTTTGATACATCTCTCACAGGAAAACATGGAAAAGAAAGCGAGCAAGGTCATAGAGGGCGAGGCTTTGGATATCTTGGTCGGCAGCAGACCGTTATTATCCGATCAAAAGGAAGAAAAAGAAGAAAAGGAGCTTGTAAAGAAGGGGATCCTTGATATTCTCAAGAAAAAATATGATATCGGGGAGGAGGATTTTCTCTCGGCAGAGCTTGAGGTCGTGCCTGCAGGAGCCGCAAGGGAGTCGGGGATCGACAAGAGCATGATCATGGCATACGGACAGGATGACAAGGTATGCGCATTTACTTCATTAAAGGCAATGCTGAATGTGGATGAGCCGGAGCATACGACCTGCTGTATATTGGTTGATAAAGAGGAGATAGGGAGCGTAGGCGCTACCGGAATGAGGTCACAGTTTTTTGAGAATACGGTCGCAGAGCTTGTCGGCTGTATGGGTGATTATGATGACAGACTGCTCAAAAGGTGTCTTGCGAATTCCAGAATGCTCTCGTCGGATGTCAGCGCCGCGTTTGATCCGACCTATGCATCTGCTTATGAAAAGAAAAATGCCGCGTACTTTGGCAAAGGCATGGTATTCAACAAGTTCACGGGAGCGAGGGGAAAGTCGGGCAGCAACGATGCAAACCCCGAGTTTATGGCAAGGATAAGGAATATTCTTGATGAGGCGAAGATCTCATACCAGACAGCGGAGCTTGGCAAGGTCGATATAGGAGGCGGAGGGACTATCGCATATATCATGGCTCTGTATGGTATGGAGGTCATTGACTGCGGAGTTGCCGTTCTCAATATGCATGCGCCGTGGGAGATCACGAGCAAGGCGGATATATATGAGACAGAAAAAGGCTACGAGGTATTCCTGAAAAAAATCTTCTGATATGGCAATGGAAAAGGGTAATGGTGAGGCTTCCATTACTCTTTTTTATTATTTACATACGCCTGCCTGAACAACGTGATGCGTTTGTTTTTTTGTCTAAATGACTCTTTACGTTCAAGGTGATTTGTGCTAATATATACACACGCATCATCAAAAAAAATACTTGACAAAAAAACGAGGGTGTAGTACACTTACGTTACGACATACGAACAGGCGTTCGTAAATCCGAATAAAACCGAACAGATGTTGCGAGGAGGATAAAATGGCAGAGAATATTGCACAGAAGGATCCAAACAAGATCCGCGCGCTCGAATCAGCGATCGCGCAGATAGAGAAGCAGTACGGACAGGGCTCCATCATGAAGCTCGGAGACAATACGCATCTTCAGGTAGAGGCGACGCCGACAGGCTCGCTCAGTCTGGATCTGGCTCTTGGAGTCGGTGGTGTACCGAAGGGCAGAGTCATAGAGATATATGGTCCCGAGTCCAGCGGCAAAACCACTGTGGCGCTTCATATGGTCGCCGAGGTACAGAAGCGCGGAGGGATCGCAGGCTTTATTGACGCGGAGCATGCGCTCGATCCCGTATATGCGAAGAATATCGGAGTAGATATCAATGAGCTGTATATTTCACAGCCGGATAGCGGTGAGCAGGCTATGGAGATCACTGAGACCATGGTCAGGTCAGGCGCGGTTGATATTGTTATCGTAGACTCTGTAGCTGCTCTTGTACCAAAGGCTGAGATAGACGGGGACATGGGTGATTCACATGTGGGACTCCAGGCGAGACTTATGAGCCAGGCACTCAGGAAGCTCACCAGTGTTATCAACAAGTCAAATTGTACGGTTATATTTATCAACCAGCTGCGTGAAAAGATCGGAGTCATGTTCGGCAATCCCGAGACCACTACGGGAGGAAGAGCACTCAAATTCTACGCATCCGTTCGCATGGAGGTACGCAGGATCGAGACTCTTTCACAGGCAGGAGAGAAGATCGGTAACCGCGTTCGTGCCAAGATAGTCAAGAACAAGGTCGCTCCGCCGTTTCAGGAGGCAGAGTTCGATATTATGTTTGGCAAGGGGATATCCAGAGAGGGCGACGTGCTCGATCTTGCCGCAGCCAACGATATTATCGTCAAGAGTGGAGCGTGGTACTCTTACAAGGGAGAGCGTATAGGTCAGGGACGTGAGAATGCGAAGAATTATCTGGCAGAGAATCCCGAGGTGTTCGAGGAGGTCGAACAGGCAGTGAGAGACAAGTGCCTTGTAAAAGAGGCTGATGAGTCCTCAGAGGATGCTCCGCAGTCAGGAACCGGGAAGGGTGCCACGGCAGGAGATGAACAGTGATGCAGGAGAGTCATTCCTATTCTGACGAGTCAAAAAAGGCGGTCAAAAAAGCCATGGATCTGCTGCTTCGAGGTGACAGAACCGAAGCAGAGCTTAGGGACAGACTGAACGGATATGATTTTGAGCCTGCTGCCGTTGATGAGGCTATAGGTTATGTGAAAAGCTTTGGTTATATTGATGATCTGAGATACGCAAAGACCTATATCGACTATCACAGGGTTCGCAGGAGCAGAAAAGAGCTTAAACACAGACTTAGAGACAAGGGGGTCTCCGATGAGATAATATCGGAGGCCTTTTTGGAATATGATGAGGCGGACGATGATCCGGAGTTGGCATCTATGCAGCAGCTCATTGCAAAGAGACTGAAGGGCAGACAGATATCAGAGCTTGATTACAACGAGAAGGCAAAGCACATGAGATATCTCGCGGGCAGGGGCTATCCTTCTGACAAGATAAGACGGTTGTTTTCTTGACGCATATCCGGTGTGTGTGCTATACTTGTTAAAAATTTATTTACGAAGTGCCAGTATAGCACGCAGCGTAGCTTAGGCAGAGACAGGCTGTGCCTTGGTGGAGTGACAGCCGTGAATAGTAAATTACAGGCTCACTGGAGGACATATGGAGAATCAAAGGCTGAATGATATACGAAATGAGGTAGCAAGGATAATACGGGGCAAGGATGAGGTCATAGAGAGGATACTTGCAGCCATACTTGCGGAGGGGCATGTTCTGATGGAGGATATTCCCGGTGTCGGCAAGACCACACTTGCGACCACCTTTGCAAGGACGATGTCTCTTAAATATCACAGAGTACAGTTTACGCCTGATGTTCTGCCATCCGACCTGCTTGGCTTTTCTATGTATGACAGAAATGCTGAAGCCTTTGTGTTCAGAGAGGGCTCGGTGTTTTGCAATCTTTTTCTTGCCGATGAGATCAACAGGACATCCCCCAAGACACAGTCGGCTCTTCTTGAAGTCATGGAGGAGAGGCAGGCAAGTGTAGAGGGCGAGACAAGACCTCTGCCATCACCATTTATCGTTATAGCGACCCAGAACCCCTCAGGAGCATCGGGAACGCAGCTTTTGCCCGAGTCACAGCTTGACAGGTTTATGATCCGTGTATCCATGGGATATCCCTCTCACGGTGATGCTGTTGATATTTTAAAGGGTGAAGTTTGGGAGAATTTGGGAACTGTCAGCAAGATATTGTCACTCGAGGAGCTTGTCGGTTTGCAGGATATGTGCAAAAAAGTTTTTGTACACGAGAGTTTATATGACTATATGGTATCAATAGTTGAGAAGACGAGGAGTCACGACTATTTCTCATCGGGAGCAAGCCCGAGGGGTTCTATAGCATTGCTTCGTATGTCAAGAGCCATGGCGATGATGGCAGGCAGGGATTTTGTCACGGCTGAGGATGTGCAAAAGATATGCACAGATGTCCTCTCTCACAGAGTAAAGCTTGCAACGAGAGCCCAGGCGGAGGGGAAAAAACTATCCGATTGCATCAGGCAGGCTATGATAGAGATCACACCTCCGAGGATTTGAATATGAGTGATAAACAAAGAAACAGCTTCAGACCACATCTGCGCCCGTTCAGGGTGGCAGGATATCTGACGTTGTTTTTTTCTGTATTATTTATGTATCTTGGCTTCAGGAGCTTTCTGCTGCTGATGTTTTTGTTCTTTCTGGTGGTATTTCCACTGATCAGTATACTCATTGGTATACTTATTGCAGGGAGAATAAGAGTCGATATATTATCACAGGCGGCGGCGTTTACTCATACGGATGATGATGTGTTTCCCGCTGTGATCATCACAAATCCGCTGTTTATGGGGACTCTTGATGCGAGGATAGAGCTTGGCGTCAGCAACGGTTTCTTTGATACGGAGACACAGAAGCTTGTGGTCTCTTTACCGGGTGCCGGCAAAGGAGTGATCTTTAGAAAAAAATCCGGCAGGATGTCAGGACAAGATGATATTAAAAAAGGCGAATCAAGGCTGGTTCTCCCGTTCAAGGTAACAAGAATCGGAGTTTATGGTATCCGCGTGATGAGGATCGAGGTGCAGGATCCGCTGGGGCTGGTGAGGTTTCGTATCAGGACGGATGAAAACAGGGAGCCGGTCAGGATCATTACGCTTCCGGATGAGACCACGGATGAGATCATGGATGCGGAGGCTGTGGCAGCCGGGATGACGGAGGTGGAGGAGAGTGATCGCAGGGGGAATGATTTCTCTGAGGTGACAGACATCAAAGAATATGCCCCCGGAGACAGGATCAGGGATATCCATTGGAAGCTTTCGGCGAGAAACGCATCAAACAGAGATAACGACGGACTTATGGTCAAGGTCAGAACTCAGATGTCAGGACTTGAACTGAGTGTTGTGATCGCCCCGGATGATGATCCTCTCATCACGGAGGAGATAATCCACTATGCCTATGGGAAACTTTCCGGCTGGTGTACATGGGAGACGGACATACATCTTTATGTGTATTCAAGAATTAAATTTGGTTTTGATTCGTATGTGATAAGCAGCATCCATGACCTTGAAAACGCTTTTGGAGACATTCTTTCACTTCACTACAGGGATAGAATCGCCGATGATGGTTCCGCAGATGGGCTGGATGTGATCCTGAGAAATCTGTATCCATTCATGAGCGGATATATCAGGATCGGTGTGGGAGATGACGGCAGGGCAGGAATGTTTCCTGCGGGAGAAAACGGCTGAAGCAGGCATACTAATAATGGATCCGGAGATCATATGAGCAGAAGAAAAAAAGAACCCAGGGTATATGAGATCGCAAACGGCATTGTGCTGTCAGGCGATGCGGCCTTTGAGACAGAGCCGAGATATAGGACTCTGCTTATCAAGGGCTTTATCGTGTACCTTGTGGTGATGGGTTCCCTCGGATGTCTTTTGTCTTCGTTTACCATACCCTACAATGCGCTTGTACTAAATATCGCAGTAGCCATCGGCTCGCTTTTTTCAGCATTTTTATATTACAATAAGGTGTGGGAAAACGTAGGATATTTCATTCTTTTTGCGTTTATGTTAGGAACTGCCATCATGCTGAGACGCTATATCAGCAGCGGTTTTTTTGCGGTCGTCAATATCATATCCGAGAGGATATCGTATTATTTTGACACAGAGGTGGTGCAGGGATACGCTGAGTCGGTCGGGAACAGGAGCATTACCGTCACCGTGGCTTTTGTCTATGTGGGATGGGTACACGCCATACTTCTCAATGCCCTGATATCGAGGCAGATGAAGTATTTTGCGGTCATGTTTACATCCTTTTTCTTTCTCACGGTGCCCTTTTATCTTGAAAGAGAGCCGGATATGCTATACATCCTGATGCTGCTTGCAGGGTGCATGATAGTGTTTGCGTTCAGGGGTGCGAGGCATACGCCCATCACGGGCAATGATAAAAAGTTTGAATATATCCCGAAGAAAAGACTTGTAAACAGCGTGTATTCGTCGAGAGATCACATGATCACAGTTGTTCTCTTTTGTCTTGTGATCGCCGTGGGCGGGGGAATATTTCAGACGTTTATCAACAAGGATGAGTTTGAGGTACCTTCAAGGAGAGGAAAGAGCGCATGGAAGCTTGGTACTGAGCCGACAGTTGAGAATCTCTACAAGAATGGGCTGTGGGCGCTGTTTAACAGATATGATTCAAGGGGCGGATTAAAAAGCGGGCTGCTTGGAGGCATCAACTCAGTAAATCTTGATTATGAGACGGATATCGAACTGACATATGTGCCGTATTCAGCCGAAAGACTCTATATAAGATCGTTTGAGGGAGATAAATATCTGCCGTTTGAGAACAGGTGGCAGAGTGACAGGAACCGATCAGGGACAGGATACACTCACGGCTCAGGTGTCAGTAAGACGGCAGAAGCGCTCAGGGACAGCTATGAAAAAAAAGAGGATGGATCTGCGAGAGCGCAGATGGATATAAAAAACGTAGCAGCAGGGCTTGTGAGGTTTTTTCCATACTACACGGTAGAAGATGATTATACGGATATCTATGCCATGAATTACAGGACGACCTATCCCATAACCTTCTATCCCATGATCAGAGAACCAAAAGATCCTCAGGAGAAATCCGCCAAAGATCAGAAAAAAGTGGTAAATGACAAGGAATTGGCGGACTGCCTGTCAGTTCCTGATGAGAACCTGAGCACAATTGATTCCTTTATCTCCAGGGCAGGACTGCTTAAATACAAGGGGGATGAAGATGCGTCCGGGGTGATAGGCGCGATAGCCGGATATTTTCAGGAGAAGCTTCCGTATTCGTATCAGCCCGGTGCAACACCCAGGGGAGAGGATTTTATCAACTATTTTTTAGATGATAATAAAAAGGGGTACTGCGCGCATTTCGCAAGCGCGGCTGTGTTGATACTCAGGCGTCTCGGATTTCCTGCCAGATACATAGAGGGGTATGCCGTCGATCCCACGGATATGGCAGAAGATGCAAAGGTCAGAGATGATCTCGATGTGGATGATTATTATGAGGGTGATATGCTGTTAAACAGCGATACAAAGGTTGTGACGGTATCTGCGACCGATGCCATGGCACACGCATGGGTCGAGGTTTTATCAGGCGGTCACTGGAGAGTGGCAGAGGTGACACCATGGTCTGATGAGGAGCCTCCGGACAGCGGTTTTTTGAGAGGGCTTATTGACTTTTTTGCCGGGACCGGATCAGATGGTTCGTCATCAGTACAGACAGATGGTGAGGATATTTCAGCCGGATCAGGGCTTGATTCTTTTGGCAGGATGCTCGGCTCCGCTTTTCTGATCATTGCCGTATTTGCGGCTCTGTGTGCGTTCATCATTTTGATGGTCAGGGTGTCTTACAGCAAAGTCAGATATATGCGGGCAGGTCCGAGTGACAGGCTTGTCATGGATTTTCACAGGGTGATGAAAAAGCTGAAAAACGGATCCGCAATCAATTACAGCGAGGGCTTAAAAGCGCTTGATGCAGGGAGCGATCTCAAAATGGATCCGGATGACATGGCTGAGCTCAAACAGATCCTGGAAAAAGCCGGGTTTTCCGGTGAGGAGATCACTGATCAGGAGTATGAAAGAGCGAAAAGCCTTATAAAAAAGTTCTTGCCTATATAACCCTTTTTGTGTATAATGGTAAGAGTGGCATTTTTCAAAAAGATATATGCCGGTTGGTTATGTAATGGGGTTTTTATTCAAATAGAGAAAAAAGAAAAGGAAAGTGCGTTATGGGACTGATAAACAAGATAATCGGAACTCACTCTGAGAGAGAGGTAAAAAGAGTCATTCCGATAGTAGACAAGATCGAAGCATTGGAACCGAGAATGGAAGCTATGTCAGATGACGAGCTAAAGAACATGACGGATCAGTTCAAGGAGAGACTTGCTGACGGAGAGACTCTTGATGATATTTTGCCGGAGGCATATGCTGTTGTCAGGGAGGCATCCAAGAGGACACTTGGACTCAGGCATTTCAGGGTACAGCTTATAGGCGGTGTCATCCTCCATCAGGGACGTATCACGGAGATGCGTACAGGTGAAGGAAAGACGCTCGTTTCTACTCTTCCTGCATATCTCAATGCTCTCACGGGCAAGGGAGTTCATATCGTGACTGTCAATGACTACCTGGCTCACCGTGATGCCGAGTGGATGGGACAGATACACAGATTTTTAGGTCTGTCCGTCGGAGTCATTCTCAATTCCATGGACAATGATGAACGCCGGGCTGCGTACAATTGTGATATTACATATGCTACCAACAACGAACTCGGCTTTGATTATCTGAGAGACAA